>NZ_CAXBOV010000025.1:0-65851 GCF_963977355.1 uncultured Halopseudomonas sp.
CTCGGTGCCTCGATTATAAGGCCTGGAGGTGTCTACGAAACTAGGGGCGATTCAGTACCGTTATGCCTGAAATCAACTTTCATTTGCTTTATTACCTGCCTTGGGTGCTATCAGCAACGGCAGCACGTGCAGGGTAATCAATGCCAATACCGTTGCCATGATGGCCACTATTTCCTGCCCCAGACCCACTGCAACGCCCATTGCTGCCGTCAACCACAATCCCGCCGCCGTTGTCAGGCCGCGCACATTAGCCAGGGATTCACTTTTCAGAATTGTTCCTGCTCCGAGAAAACCGACACCGGCGACCACACCCTGAATGACCCGGCTCATGGCGTCGTTCACCTCCCCGGAAGGGTCCGCGCTGAGCACGAATATCGCTGCACCCAGCGCTACAATCATGTGTGTACGAAGCCCAGCAGCCTTGCCCTGACTTTCCCGCTCAATGCCAAGTATGCCTCCCAGAATCGCAGCCATCGTCAACCGAAGACACACCCGCGTGGTCTGCTCCACGTCGTTGATATCGGAGAATTCCGCCGTGACGGTTGTGACAACGATTTCCCATGTAGACATCCTGTTACTCCTTTTTTAAACCTTCGCTCGAGACGCTACGCCCAGAATTGGCGATTGCTTTCACAATTGGAAAGCGGATAGAAGGATAGGTTCGCATCGACGGCAGGAACAACAGCGTGAAGCGTCAGTCTACACTTACCAGAAGCAGTTCCTTTTCACCGTCAAGGAGTGAACCATCATGTTAAACGAGCTGACAAAACTCAAAAAACCCATTCAAAGCAAAACAGAACAGCTGATGTCCATGGGCGGCGGCATGGTGCTGTTGCGCAAGGGTGTTACCCGTCCCGGCATTATAGGCGCTGTCAGCCTGGCGATCGGCGCTTACACCCTGTACCGGGGAGTGAAGGCGTATCGAGCCAGCCAGAATCCAGGCCACGGCGACGGCAATATGGCTACGCCTGCTGGCACGCTGACAGATCAGACAGGATCGGCTGACCAACAGACCGTCCCGGCAACGCCAGTCAAGAGCCCCTTGGGCTGACGTAGCTGGTCGCCGCCCTCACGGACGGCGACCTCTTTCGTCGAACGCTTCCCCTACCTCATCCCTCCCCCTTCGAATAGACTGACGCTCCATTCCATGCACGGATAGCGGAGCCCGCATGAACAATGCCAAACCCCTGACCGGTCTCAAGGTTGTTGAGCTCGGCACACTGATCGCAGGACCATTTGCCGCACGCATCTGCGCAGAGTTCGGTGCCGAAGTAATCAAGGTTGAGTCGCCAGACGGAGGTGATCCATTACGCAAATGGCGCAAGGTGTATGAAGGAACCTCCCTGTGGTGGTTTGTACAATCACGTAACAAGCGATCGCTGACCCTTAATCTCAAGCATCCCGAGGCATTACAGATCCTCAAGGAAGTATTGAAGGATGCGGATATTCTGATCGAGAATTTTCGGCCAGGCACGCTGGAGAAACTGGGACTGGGATGGGATGTTCTGCATGAGCTGAACCCGCGACTGGTCATGGTCCGACTCTCTGGGTTTGGCCAGACCGGGCCAATGAAAGACCAGCCCGGTTTCGGTGCTATCGGTGAATCGGTCGGTGGATTGCGCTACATCACAGGCTTTGAAGACCGGCCACCCGTGCGCACGGGCATATCCATAGGCGATTCGATCGCAGCGCTGTGGGGTGTTATTGGCGCCCTCATGGCGCTGAGGCACCGGGATATGGCAAACGGTGAAGGACAGGTGGTTGATGTGGCGTTGTATGAAGCCGTGTTCGCCATGATGGAAAGCATGGTGCCGGAGTTCGATGTAATGGGTTTTGTTCGCGAGCGCAGCGGCAACATCATGCCGGGCATTACACCATCCTCCATACATAGCTGCGCAGACGGCAAAGCCGTGCAAATCGGCGCTAATGGCGACGCCATTTTCAAACGCCTGATGCGCTGTATCAACCGACCGGACCTTGCAGAGGATCCTGAGCTGGCGGACAACGCCGGCAGAGATACCCGCCGCGACGAGATATATGGCGTCATCGACCGTTGGGCAGGTGCGTTATCCCAAGCAGAGGTTCTGGACATTCTGACCAACGCAGATGTACCGGCGAGCCGGATCTATTCAGTGGCGGACATGTTCACCGACCCGCAATTCCTGGCGCGTGACATGTTTGTCGCAGGGCAGTTACCGGATGGCAAGGAGTTCAAGATGCCTGGAATAGTCCCCAAACTGTCAGCGACACCAGGGTCAACCGAGTGGGTCGGACCGGCGCTGGGTGCGCATACAGAGGAACTGCTTTCAGGACTGGGTTACACCAGGGAAACCATTGCGCGATTGCGCATGGAGGCGGCCATATAGAACAGCCTCAGCGGCAGGCGCACCGTGATTATCTTGCACCACAGTACACCGCGCTGACCCTCTCGCCAGGCGAGCGGGGCCCACCGCGAGGCTAACTCAGCGCAAGCCGAGGAACGACAGGATTGCGAGAACGATAACGACAGCACCAACGATATATACGATGTTATTCATAAGACATGCTCCAATAAGAGAAAAAGCCACATCCGTTTACTTGTGGCTTAATCCTTGGACAGCAGAAATCGCAAAAGGTTGAAACAATTTGCGCAGCTGCGCAAAACCGGTCACATATCAGAGCCCAGACAGCATCCGATCAACTGAAATCCTGCTTGTGCATCCAGGGAATAATGCGTTCGAAAGCCTGCTCGATACTGTCCAGCGATGTCGAATAACTCAGCCGCAGCGCGTTACTGCAACTATTGCCGAAGGTCTCCCCCGGTATGGTACAAACCCCCGTTTCCTTCAATAAGCGCAGCGCAACATTGGTGCCGTTCACTCCCTCAGGCAAGGACGGAAATAGATAAAACGCGCCCTCTGGCTTGTAACCAGTCAGGTGTGGAGTCTGTTCAACCAGCTCTATCAGCCTGTCTCGGCGGCGGGTGTACTCCACCAGCATGCTGTCGATAAATTCACTCCCCCCACTCAACGCCGCCACGCCAGCCCACTGGCAAGGGGTGTTGGCCACTGTCGTGGTGAACATGTGATAGCGACGCAGTCTTTTGATTGCGCCCTGACTGGCGATGATCCAGCCAATTCGCATACCAGCCATGCTGTAGGTCTTCGAAAAGCTGCTGACCACCATCACATTATCAAGATCACTCGTGTGGCCAAGTACCGACGGATATTCCTTGCCATCGTAAATCAGGTGATCATAAACCTCGTCACTGATCACCTCGATCCCGCGATAAGCCGCCTCCTGGAGGATGGCTTCGAGAGTTTCCTTCGGATACACAGTACCGGTGGGGTTGCTCGGCGAATTGAGAATGATCGCGTAGGTGTTGGGCTGGATTGCGTCGATGACTTCCTGCGGGTCCAGCTGATGGTTTTTCTCGGCGCGCGTGGTTATTTCCGTCACCTCTCCCCCGTTCATCCTTAGCAACGGGGCGTAAAGCATGAACGCCGGATCAGGCACAATAAAGTGCCGGCCCGGAGCGGCGACCGCGGTCAGCGCAAGATAAAGCGCTTCAGTTGCTCCGGTTGTGATCATGATGTTGTCGGGAGAAAGTTCACGCTGATAGCGATTGCCGTAATACAGGGCAAGGGAGTCGAGCAGCTCCGGCAGTCCGGCATCCATCGTGTAGCCGGTCTGCCCGGCGCGCAGGGCTTCTACCGCCGCATTGACCACGTTCTCCGGGGCAGGCAGGTCGGGCTGACCGATTGACAGGTGAATGACATCCTCCATGGTCGCGGCCATGTTGACCATCTTGCGAATACCCGGAACCGGGATCGCCATCATGGCCGGGTTCCAGATCGGATCTTCGGATTCGTACAGGTCGATATCCAGAGTGCTCAGGGACATGGTGGACTCTCTCTCAGGAATTGAACAACTCAGGGCGACGGTCTGTCAGTGGCGCGGCCTGCTGGTAAGCATGCCCAGCCTGCAGTAATAGCGCGTCGTTGAAGCGTGCTCCGACCAACTGCAAGCTGATCGGCAGGCCAGCCTTGTCGAAGCCGCAAGGCACCGACAAACCCGGCTGCCCGGTCATATTGAATGGGTAGGTAAAAGGCGTCCAGGTGGGCCAACGCGTACTTGGCCAATCGCGAGGCACCTCGCGACCGGTCTCGAATGCAGTAATCGGCAGGCTGGGCGTCAACAGCAAATCGTACTTGCGGTGGAAGTTGGCCATGCGTTCACGAAGCGCCATGGATTCGTTCACTGCGCCCATGTAATCGAGCATACTCAGGCGCGCCGCTTTTTCCGCTACCTTGACCAGTTCAGGGTCCATCCGCTCACGCTTTTTGGCCCCCAGATCGCGCATGGCATTCGCGGCGCCACCATAAAACAGGTGTCCGAACGCACCCAGCGGATCGCTGAAACCGGGATCAACCCGAACTACTTCGGCGCCCAGTTCCTCGAACACCTTCGCAGCCTGAGCTACCGCAGCCTCAACTTCAGGATTGACGTCCACGTAACCCAGATTCGGGCTGTAGGCGATTTTCAGACCCTTGACACCTTTGTTCAGATTCGCCAGATAGTCGATATTCCGGCGCGGTATCGCATTGGTGTCGCGATGGTCAGGCTCGCACAGCACATTCATCATCAGTGCCGCATCTTCGACTGTCCAGGTCATCGGCCCAGCATGGGCCAGGGTGCCAAAGGGGCTTGCCGGCCAATGGGGTACCTCACCAAAGGATGGCTTGAGTCCGACTATGCCGCAAAAGCCAGCCGGTATACGGATTGACCCGCCAGCATCGGTGCCCAGCGCCAGCGGTGCCATGCCCAGCGCCACAGCCACGCCACTGCCACCACTGGATCCACCCGCGGTTTTTTCGGGATTCCAGGGATTGTTGGTTACCCCATCTACCGGATTGTCCGTAACACCTTTCCAGCCAAACTCCGGCGTGGTGGTCTTGCCAATGGGGACATATCCATGGCGAGCCAGCGCCGCAGTGGCCGGTGCCGATTTGTTCAGCGTGCTCTGCGGGTCAACTGTGTACGAGCCCTTGATGGTTGGCCACATCGGCGTCAGAAAGACGTCTTTCACTGCTACTGGCACACCATCTACCAGGCCCTGGGCTTCGCCCTTCTGATAGCGTTGCTCGGATTCGCGAGCCAGGCCAAGAGAGGTTTCCCGGTCCACCAGACAGAAGCCGTTGGTGTGCTTGTCCAGGCGCTCGATCTGGTCGAGCATCGCGCTGGCCACATCCACTGGTGACAGCGTCTTGTCTCTATATTGCTGCAAAAGCTCAACAGCGGTCATCCGCAAAATCTCGTTGGACATGTGCTTCTCCTGTCTATTCACATCTGATGATTCAGCCGCGCTGATCAGCCTTTGGAAACCTGGTTGAACAAACCCTTGCCTTGAATCCAACCCTTAAAGTTGGCCACAAACTGCTCCCCGAGCGCCTCTTGCCAGCCCTTGAAGTCACCCGCCATATGCGCTGACATCATTACGTTGGGCTCATCCCACAAGGGATGCTCCGCCGGCAATGGCTCCTCTTCAAAAACGTCCAGCGCCGCCCCTGCTATCTTGTCCCCCCGCAACGCCAGCAGCAGATCATCAGTGCGCACGATCGGACCCCGGCCGACGTTGATCAACCGGGCACCGGGCTTCATGCACGCAAAGGCCTTTTCATCGAAAAGCCCTTCAGTATCCGGAGTAAGAGGCGCGGTGATGACGACGTAATCGGATTCGCGTAGACAATCGAACAACTGATCGTTACCCAGCACCTGATCAAATCGCTCATCCTCCCGCGGGGTGCGGGCAATGCCGGTCACTCGCATACCAATCGCACGCAGCAACATGGCCACTTCGCCACCGATCGATCCTGCGCCGACAATCAATGCCTGGGTATCACGAACCATTTCGGTGTCACGGTGCTGCCACTGGTGCTTGCGCTGCAGCGCAAGATTGCCAAGGGTATCCTTGGCAAACAGCAATACAGCACCCAGAACGTATTCAGCGATACCCCTGTCGAACAAACCACGGGCATTGGTGACCGGTATATCGCTTTCGACCAGGGCGGGAAACATCAGCGCATCCACGCCTGCGCTGGTGGCATGCACCCATTTAAGTCGGGGGTCTTGCGGCCAGCAGCGTTCCAGCAAACCGGTGCGAAAATCGGTAACTACCAGCACATCTGCTTCGGGTAAAAGTGCGCGCAATGGCGCTTCATCGCTGACAGTTTCGACGCGAACGTCCGCGGGCAAACCACCGAGACCGGGAAGTTCGTTTTCGCCTTCGGCGACCAATACCAATACGAAGGTCATGACATACAACTCCAACCAGGGCGGCGGACTTTAGAAATCCGCACATAAAGCGACAGGCGAGTCAGGCAAAAAACCCTTCGCCGAGAGATCTCAATCAAGTTGCGCGATGATGCCATCCGTTACTTCGACGCATCGGCGCGTTTGCGCGTTACTGGCCAGCAAATCCCGAGCCACCGCCTGACGCAAGCGCTCGGCAGAAGGTCCAAAACCCAGCCACTCAAGCATCATCGCCGTAGTCAGCAACATTGCTGCCGGATTGGCCTTTCCCTGACCAGCAATATCCGGTGCACTGCCATGGGTCGGTTCAAAAAGGGCCGGCATCTCCCTGCTGTCCGGGTTGATGTTGCATGATGGCGCCAGACCCAGCCCGCCCGACAATACTGCCGCCAGGTCGGTCAGAATATCTCCGTGCAAATTGCTGGCCACCACCACATCAAATTCCCAGGGGCACTGCACAAACTTCATGCAAGCTGCATCAACCAATTGATGGGTAATACCAATATCGGGAAACTCACGCGCCACCTCAGCGAAAACCTCGGTATACAACTCACCCCAGGCGGGCTGAGCATTGCGCTTGGTAATCAGGCAGACCTGGGCCGCCGCGCTGCCCTTCTCGGCGCAGAAAAACTGCCTCGTATCACCGTGGGCCTGTAAGCGCTCACGAGCCCGAAGAAAGGCGTGCCTAATCAGCCGTTCGGTACCGCGGCGGGTAAAAATCTCCAACTGGGTTGCCACTTCATGGGGCGTCCCCTGCTGCAGGCGTCCACCCTGGTTCACGTATTCGCCTTCGCTGTTCTCCCGAATGACCAGCATATCGACCTGCTCGGCACGGGGGTCCGCCAGATAGCGCGGCGCCCCCGGCAACAAGCGGGCAGGCCGTTCGCAGGCCCACAGGTCCAATCCCTTGCGAAACGTCAGCAGGGGTGCCAGTGACACACCATCGGGCAATCGATAACGCTTTGCATCATCGAGGGGCCCCGGATCACCCAGGGCGCCCAACAACAGGGCATCGTAATCACAGGCACGCTGCAGCGCATCGTCCGGCATCATCTGACCATGCTTCTGATGCCAGGCGGTGCTGGGCCACTCAAGCACATCCCATTCAAGCGGCAGACCATCGCGCTCACGCAACCTGCTCAACACCCGGACTGCCTGTTCCGTCACTTCGACACCAATGCCGTCACCGGGCATCAGAGCAATACGAGAGGCTTTTGCAGTCGCATTCATCAGCTTACTCCGCGCCCATGCAGAGGTATTTCACCTCGGTATATTCGTCCAGCCCGTAGTGCGAACCTTCGCGCCCGAGGCCAGAGGCTTTAACCCCTCCAAAGGGTGCGGCCGCATTGGATACCGCACCTTCATTAACCCCGATAATGCCCGCTTCGAGCTCATCGGCAACGCGCCAGATCCGATGAATGTTTGTGCTGTAGAAATAGGCGGCCAGACCGTAGGGCGTGTCATTGGCGATCTTCAACGCCTCTTCCTCGGTATCGAACTTCATCACCGCAGCCAGAGGACCAAAGGTTTCGTCTTCGCATAGCTCCATGTCCGGTGTCACATCGGTAATCAACACGGGGTGCACATAGGCACCGTTATCTGCCTCGGGCTTGGGTCCAGCAACATGGGTAGCGCCCTTAGACAGCGCATCCTCGTAATGCCGTTTAACCTTCAGCGCCGCGTCATGGTTGATCAGTGCCGACTGGGTAACCCCTTCCTCGAAACCGTCACCGACCTTGAGCTTGCTCATCGCATCGGCCAGACGCGAAACGAACTCATCATGAATGCTGGCCTGAACCAGGAAACGGTTGGCGCAGATGCAGGTCTGCCCGGTATTGCGGAACTTGCTCATCATCGCGCCTTCGACAGCTCGGTTCAGATCGGCATCGTCGAATACGATAAAGGGCGCATTACCGCCCAGCTCGAGGGATACCTTCTGGACATTCTCGGCACACTGGGCCATCAGCTTGCTACCCACCGAGGTAGAGCCGGTAAAGCTCAGCGTGCGCACCACAGGACTGTCGGTAAAGACCTTGCCCACCATGCTGGACTTGCCGGTGACAACGTTGAAGACACCTGCCGGGATACCCGCTTCGTGAGCCAGCTCGGCAAGCGCCAGGGCGGTATAGGGCGTCGCTTCGGCCGGCTTGACGATCATCGAGCACCCGGCGGCCAGCGCTGCACCAGCCTTGCGGGTAATCATTGCGGCGGGAAAGTTCCAGGGCGTAATGGCTGCCGTGACACCGACCGGGTGACGGGTAACCACAATATGCTGACCGGGCTTGGCACCCGGAATGGTTTC
Organism: uncultured Halopseudomonas sp.; assembly: GCF_963977355.1. Taxonomy (NCBI): domain Bacteria; kingdom Pseudomonadati; phylum Pseudomonadota; class Gammaproteobacteria; order Pseudomonadales; family Pseudomonadaceae; genus Halopseudomonas; species uncultured Halopseudomonas sp. Next base: position 8,594 of record NZ_CAXBOV010000025.1, read on the forward strand.
GCCGTACACACGGCGAGCCTCCTCAGCAAACCAGCGAATAAAGGACGCAGCGTAAGCAACCTCCCCACGGGACTCTTCCAGCGGCTTACCCTGCTCAAGGGTCATCAGGGTCGCAATATCCTCCTTGTGCTCGAGCATCAGATCATTCCAGCGCAGCAACAGATCAGCCCGTTCGAGCGCCGTCTTCTTGCGCCAGACCTGAAAGCCTGCCTCGGCCTGGGTAATGGCATCGCCAATTTCAGCGGCGCTCAACGACGGAATGGTGCCCAGGATCTCGCCGTTCGCAGGGTTGTCCACCTTGACTGTTGCACCATCGGCGGCATCCCGCCATTGGCCTCCGATGTAGCTTTGCTGACGGAACAATCGTTTGGTTTTCAATCGGGAAAGGGACATTTTTCCTCCTGTGATTTTCTAACAGTACGTAGATAAGTCTGGTTTCAAGGTAGGCCGGTTTATCGCCAGACGCAATGCACAATGCCCGGCCGTGTTTCAAAGCACCAAAATAGGCCGTAGCTCTGACCCTGATCTGCAGGTAAAATCGCGGGTTTGAAGTCAACCAACGGGACAACTCAATGGGCCGCGCTTACCAGAACCGCAAAGAATCGATGGCCAAGACGGCCGATGCCAAGACCAAGGTTTACAGCAAATATGCTCGCGAGATCTATGTAACTGCCAAGTCGGGTGGCGTTGATCCATCTGGCAATCTGACACTGCGCGGTCTGATCGAGCGAGCGAAGAAGGATCAGGTGCCCGCCCATGTCATTGACAAGGCGATAGACAAGGCCAAGGGTGGTGGCGGCGAGGACTTCTCCGTTGCCCGCTATGAGGGTTTCGGACCGGGTAACTGCATTGTCATCGTGGAATGTCTGACCGATAACCCCAACCGCACTATCTCCGACGTGCGCAACTGCTTTACCAAGACCAAGAGCAAGATGGGTACGCCCGGCAGCGTCAGCCACATGTTCGACCATTGCGCCATCCTGTCCTTTGCATCCGACGATGAAGAGGGCGTTCTGGAAGCACTCATGATGGCAGACGTCGATGTCACCGACATCGAGAACGAGGACGGCATGATTACCGTCTTTGCCGCCAACACCGACTATGGCAAGGCCAAGCAAGCGTTGGCAGACAGCTATGGCGATATCGATTTCGCTGTCGACGAAATTCAGTTTTTGCCGCAAACGTCGGCTGCGCTAGAGGGCGATGACGTAGCGATGTTCGAAAAGTTTATCGACATGCTTAATGAACTCGACGACGTACAGAACATCTACCATAACGCGGAAATCTGAAACTTCGGTCATTGAACAGGTTTCCTCCCAGTCGTAGGGATAGGAGAGTAGGACATGTTCGACCTGGCCGTTTTTACGCTCAGCATGGTATTACTCGCGGTGACGGTGTTCGCCAGGATCCCGCTTCATAACTGGTGGCTTCGCGCCTGTGAGTTCCCGCGGGTGCAGATAGCCTCAGTGGCTGTCATCACTGCCCTGCTCTCCTTGATAACCGAGCCCCCCTGGCAGCTATACAGTCTGGCTGCCAGCCTGCTGGTGGTGGTTATACAGCTCTGGCGTATTTTCCCGTATACACCTTTTGGGCCCCTGGAGCTAAAAAACGCGGAACCAGGAAACGAAGATCGTTGCATCAAACTGTTGGTCTCGAACGTACTGACGCCCAACCGTAATGCACAAGGGCTGATCAAACAGATACTGGAGCATCAGCCCGACATTGTTCTGACACTGGAGTCAGACGATTGGTGGGGCGAGCAATTGCAGAACGCCCTGTCGGACACCTGGCCTGAAGTAGTCAGTATTCCCCTGGACAACCTCTACGGCATGCACCTTTTTTCCCGCCTGGAATTACAGGGTCTGGAAGTAAAGCGACTGATACAGGATGACATTCCCTCAATACACTGCTGGGTTATTCTCAGAAGCGGTGAGCGAGTACGTCTGCATGCGCTTCACCCCCGTCCGCCGGCACCACAGGAGAGCGATACAAGCCTATGGCGCGATGCCGAACTGCTACTCGTTGGTAAGGAAATCCGTGATCACGCTGGCCCCACGCTGTTGATTGGTGATTTGAATGATGTGGCCTGGTCTCGCACGACCCGCATGTTTACCCGCGTAAGCGGCATGCTGGATCCGCGCAGGGGCCGAGGCATGTTCTCCACTTTTCATGCAGAGCATCGTCTTCTGCGCTGGCCGCTGGATCATATTTTCGTGACCGAGCACTTTACCCTTCTGCGCATGGAGCGACTTCAGGCGTTCGGCTCCGATCATTTCCCCATTCTTGCCACACTCTGTCATCGCCCCTCACGAAGTGATGAGAACGACAAGCCCGAACCGGACGGGGGAGATAGGGAAGATGCCAAAGAAACAATAAATGCTGCCCGAACCGCTGCTCGGGCATCCGTCTGATCGATCATCGGACTCTCAAGCCCGAAAATCTTCCAGCCACTCACCAGCAAGACGAGCCTCCTGCTCGTGTGCATCGTCCCGCCACTCTTCCTGCAGCGCTGCCTCGTACCACTCGCCCATGGCGGGAAGGTCGAGCAGCAGATGCACATACTCCAGTGCAGCGCCGGACATCGGCAAATCGTAGGTCTGAATCCGGAAAGCGACCGGCGCGAAAGCCGCATCTACGGCAGTGAACTCATTACCTGCCAGAAAGGGCCCACCAAACCGCTCAAGACCCTCATTCCATAGATCATCAATACGATCAAGGTCGGCCTGCAGCTCGGGAATGATCCCTGCCATACTGACTCGCAGGCCGCAGTTCATGGTGCAGATGCTGCGCAAGTGCGAAAAACCGGCGTGCATTTCGGCAGATGCACAACGCGCCCACGCCCTTGCTGTCGCCTGCACCGGCCAAACCCGGGGATGCAGCTCAGCAAGATATTCGAAGATCGCCAGCGAATCCCAAACCACGATCTCGCCGTGCGCCAGACATGGCACCTTGCCGCTCGGAGAAAAAGTACGGTATATGGCAGGCGTAGCGTCCCCGGCAAAGGGCATCAGTCGTTCACTGAAGGGAATTTGCAACTGGTGCATCAAAACCCAGGGCCTGAGGGACCAGGAAGAATAGTTCTTGTTGGCAATATAGAGGTCTGGAATCATGCGCGGCTGCTCCATCAGAGATACTTCCATGCGTACAGGGAAAGTATGCCCGAGAAGGATCAGCCAACGCACGTACTTCTGCGTCAAGGCCAAATAGAGCCTTTCAGCAGCTTTACTCTATCGCAGGAGTCGGCCTGATAAGTACCTCGTTAACATCAACATGGTCTGGCTGGGACAGCGCGTATAGAACAGCCCGGGCAACATCCTCAGGCTGCAATGCGCGGTCCGGTGACTCGTCGAAAAAGGGCGTATCAACCATACCCGGCTCAATCAGCGTCACGCGCATGCCGCTCCCACGCACCTCCTCACGCAGCCCATAACCAATAGCCGAGACGGCCCACTTGGTCGCGCTGTACATGGATCCGGGAATAGTTACCCGACCTGCTGCGGAGCCGGTCAGCAGAATATGCCCCCGACTTTTGCGCAGCGCTGGAAGGCAAGCTTGTACAGTCAACGCGACGCCCAAAACGTTGGTCAGAAGCATATCGCGCCAGACGTCGGGATCCGCTTTGGAGAATCCGCCAGGTTCACCACCCCGTCCAGCATTGGCAAAAATAGCGTCAATCTGCCCAAACGCGTGCTCTGCTTCGCTGGCCAGCTTGAGCTGGTCATCACTGCTTTGCACATCGCAGGCAACAACGATCACGCGCTCTTCCCCGCCGAGTTCCTGCTGCAAACTGCGTAACTTGTCCTCCGAACGCGCGGCCAGCACTAGCCGATAACCAGCTCTCGAGGCTTCACGAGCGGTGGCGGCACCGATACCGGATGAGGCTCCGGTGATTAACAGGACGGGATCCGACATGCGTAGCTCCTTTCAATTCAATCAGGTCCAGCTTGGACGCCGTATCGAAGGCGCAGTTCGCATTAAACTGCACAGGAGTACTGCAAGGTATGACAGGCAGCCCGATCGGGCTGCCTGTACAGGGCAATCAAAGCATAGAATTGAGGCGCTGACGGATCAGCGCATCGGCTTCGCCCATGATGCGGTCGAGTAATTGTTGGCAAGTCGGAATATCGTGAATCAGGCCAGCGACCATACCGCAGGACCAGGCACCGATCTCCATATCGCCTTCTTTCATGATACGCGGATAGACGCCGGCAACTTCGTCGATGATGTCCTTGAACTGCAGATCCGCGCCCAGACGCTTTTCTTTCTCGATAATGCGTTCCACAGCGGCGTTGTTGAGAACGCGCTCGGTATTGCGCAGCGGCCGCATAACCAGGCGGGTATCAAGCTCGCTGGCGGCAACAATGGCCTTCTTGACGTTCTCGTGCACCGGAGCCTCCTGGGTAGCAATGAAGCGCGTACCCATGTTCATGCCTTCCGCGCCCAGCGCCATAGCCGCCACCAATGAACGACCATCGGCCATCCCGCCCGATGCAACGAACGGAATTTCCAGCTCGTCCGCTGCGCGGGGCAACAGAATCATGTTGGGGATATCGTCCTCACCGGGATGACCACCACACTCGAACCCATCCACGGAAACCGCATCGCAGCCAATTGACTGGGCCTTCAGTGCATGGCGCACCGAGGTGCATTTGTGGATCACCTTGATCCCGGCGTCCTTGAGCAACGGCATGTACTGTTCCGGGCTACGGCCAGCGGTTTCGACGTATTTGACGCCACCGTCGATAATCGACTTGATGTAGCCTGGATAATCCGGCGTGTTCAGCGAGGGCAGAAAAGTCAGATTCACGGCAAAGGGCTTGTCTGTCATATCGCGGCAGCGGGCAATTTCATTAGCCAGATCGGCAGCGCTTTTTTGCGTCAAGCCCGTGATGGTACCCAGGCCACCGGCATTGGAAACCGCCGCGGCAAGTTCCGCAAATCCCACATAGTGCATGCCGCCCTGGATAATGGGGTGCTGGATACCAAACAATTCAGTAATACGCGTTTTCACAATCAATTGCCTCTTGTGATGGAACTCCGGCACCACGCCGGGTTGAAAATACGAGTGTTGACGCTAATTTCGTACGTGCCCAATTGCAAGCCTTAGCCCGTCTGATATGGTCGGTCAGGGATTGAGATTTATCTGCTATCCATCTCGTCAATGCCGCCAGCTTCTGGCCCCTGCACTTTGGGGCTGCGCGGTTCTGGCAGAAAGTCGTGTTCGGCAAAAACATCACTGAGAATCGCCTGCTCGATAAAGCTGCGCTCCCCAGCCTTCACGGGCACCCTCACTATCAGATGGATAGCATCGGGCGCAGGCACCTGCAACGTAACTCTCGGCTCCACCGCAGGCACAGCCAGGCCTCGGTTGGAGCTCACGCGGGTCATGTAGGTCCTTACCTCTTCAAGATAAGGAGCACAATGACGATTGGCTGACTCGACGCAGTTGCGCTGTGCGGACCGCCAATCATCTCCCCGCTGGAACGGGATGCTGAAAACATGAAATCCGTAGTGATCGGTAAAGCTCTCATTGATCACAGGCTCGGACACAAACAAGGCATTGGGGATCACTATCATTCTTCCCGTGCGCTGCTGCAACGCACCAGGCCCAACCTCCAGAACCGTTGTAGCCAGCAGGCTCTGATCAATAACATCGCCTCTGAACTCCTTGATCTGAATACGATCCCCCAGGTTGAACGACTTCGATCCGCTTTTGAGCATGGAGCCGGTCAGGCACAGGATCAGTTCCTTGGTCGCCACAACAAAGGCCACCGCGATGGCAACAATGGACAATGCCAGAGTGCGCAGTTCATCACCCCAGATAATCACCAGACCGAGCAGCGTAAGGAGCAAAAAGGCATTGCGCGAGTTGACCAGCCACCGCCCGCGCAATTCCGGAGAAACTACCGTGCGCCTAATGAAGCGCGCAGTGAGCGCTCGAGCGACCAGTATCACGGCAAACAACAACGCAGTACTGATCAACAATCGCAACATCCCATCCGGGAATTCGAATCCCTCGGGTATCAGATTCACGCTTTCCAGCATTATTCACCCCACACCGAATTTATTGCAGAGAATCATCCTTGGCTGCTGAACAGCCGTCAACGTCGGTATCTGCTGCACGCTTTACCAGCCCCGCCAGGCCGCAGCGCAGCGCACACAAACCTTCAACTGCACTGCAACATGACTGCATCAGGATGACAGTTATATTTCGCTCTCAAATTAATAAGTAATAGCTTTGCCCCTTAAAACGTATGGCACGTGCGTTAGCCGAGACCTCTGCTATCGTGTATAGTCATTACACATATAAATTATACATTGAACGGGAAACGCTCCCGATCACACAGGAGGTCGCATATGAAGAAGGATCCAACCAAGGGCTTTATCGCTCTGCTCGGCTGGGCACCCAATGCCGTGGAAGCCGCAGCCACCTTCGACCGCCGCTATGTCGTAGTCGCACCTGAATGGGCCGAGGACTACTGCAAGGAAAACGATATTCCCTACGTGCCATGGAACTTCGAGCGCCTCAATGATCGGTCGATGGAGATAGCCCAGACCCTTAAGGATATGGGTGTTGACGTCTCAATCCCGCTTTTCGAAGAAACTGTGGAGTGGGCGGGTGCAATCAATTCCGTTCTGTTGGACAACCCGCGTCTTTTCGGTCAGTCGATGCTAATGCGTGACAAGTCACTGATGAAGCGCCGTGCCCAGCTGGGCGGCATCCGCGTGGGTATTTTCGAGGAAGCTCACGATCGCGGTGACGTGATGCGATTCCTCAAGCGCGTCAACCAGACGCTGTTGAAGCTGGATGGTGATCCGAACGACCCTATCCACCTCAAGGCCTTCGACAAGGCGGGCTGCCTGGGCCATCGCGTCATACGCACGCCGGATGACGTGGACGCGATTCCTGATGATGAGTTTCCGTCACTGATGGAGTCACACCTTGACGGCTGGGAGTTTGCGGTTGAGGCGTGGATTCACAATGGCAAAATCCGCTTCCTGAATATTTCAGAGTACGTGCGCCTAGGTTACTCGGTTCACGTTCCGGCCTCCCCCAAGCTGGAGGAGTATCGTCCGCAGATCGTCCAGCAGATCAAGAAGCTGATCAAGACGTTCGATATCGAGTTCGGCATGATTCACCCCGAATATTTCGTGACCAGCGACGGCGAAATGTACTTCGGTGAAGTGGCTTACCGTCCACCGGGCTTCAAGGTCTTCGAACTCCTTGAGCGGGTTTACAAAGGCTTTAATGCCTACCATGCGAGCATGTTGGTGTTTGATCCGAAATCCACCGAAGAGGAAGTGGAAGCCTACTTTCCCAAGGAGATGGAGGATGCTGACGGGTATGCAGGCTGCTTTGGTGTTTATCCGCGACGCCGTGTGGTCAGCAAACTCGAGATTCCGGCTGAGACCGAGGACCACCCCTATTTCGAGTCCCACGAACTGACTACTCCCCTTGAGGAAATGGTCACCAAGCGGACGGCATTTGGAACGCATTGGGGTTTGATCTACTTCAAGGGTGATAATGCCGATGAAATGCACAAACTGCTTGCGCGTCAGGAAGAACTCGACTTCTACGTGTAGCGCATAGCGCATCCTGTCCCTATCATGGGCGGTAATGAGAATGAGTAGGGAGTGTGTGCGTGGTTGAGCAGAATACGCAAGATCCGCCGGGCGACAGCAAACTGGGCCTGTACTTGGTTCGGTTTGATGAAGCTCTGGAGATACTGGACAGAGCTCCCGAGTTTGCCAAGCCAGGCAAGCTCGGCAGGGTATTCGATTCTGCCAAGCGCGTACTGATGGAATCAGGGGGCTGCGCAGAACTCCAGTCCCGCGCCTCCATACTGGAGTCGTCCGGCGTCTTCGCTGGATCAGATTGGGGTAGTCCGGAGACTCTGGTGCCCGCCCTTACGCCCCAGACCTTGTCCAGCGCTGATGCCCATATCCTGGTGATTGAAGCGTTGAGTGAGCTCAGATTACTTGCGGTAGCACGGGGTGAGTTAGCCCATCCGACGGTATCTTCTGAGCACGCCCATCACTTCCTCACACAAGTATTGGCAAGCAATCTTGCCATGCTCTTTTCTCCCTTGAGTGAAGCTGAACGTGAAACTCAGGGGCGTCTTGCCGTGCTGCCGCGCAACCTGCTGCAGCATCTGGCAGCCTCGATTGGCTATCAGCATGTTATTGATCAGCTGATTGGCGAAATCTGGCGCATCCTGCAACAACGTCCCATCCAGGTTGACCCGGTAAAACGGATGATTACCCAGATTGCCCTGTGCCAGGCCAATCCCGACATTGATCTGGGCAATAGCGGACAAGGCGCAGACCGTCTGGTCAGCAGCCTGTTTGGTCCGACCTATGCCTGTCGTGAAGACCCCGGTATTGAGATCTACCAGGAACGTCTCGACTACATGGACCACGCCGCGTTGCAGAGCGAAGCGACCGGCTTTGCCCGGGCAATACACGACACCGGCCTGGCATCGGCCTATCACGCCGTGCTGATGCGCCACCTGCTGAACCAGGCGGAGCATCTGCTCGCGGAAGCGATGGGATTGTCGGCAACCGGCCGAGATTGTCTACTGTGTTATCGCGATCTGGTCCTGGCATTGATCGATAAGGCTGTACACCCCGGCACCCCCCAGGCGATATACGGCCTGGCACTGATGCTTGAACGCGGCATCATGTTTCAATTGCCGGTTGCCCCAGCCATGTGGCGACAACTTGGCCTGCCCCTTTCGGACTGGTCACGGGAGCGCCTGACAATGGCTTTTGGCACTGCCGTTCCCGCTGAGGCACTTCTGCTTGAAGGCGTACTGTGCATGCTGGGCCTGCCATTGGGCGTAGGGCAAGGCAACAACCCAACGTGTCAATCGGCACGAGCATTGTCAATGTGGGCCTATAACGACCCGGATTACCTTTTGCAGATGGTCACCTGGGCGGCACGCGACGACGAGATCATCATGCACTTCGAGGGACAGCCTATTTCATCACAGGAAAGTCTGAGCGGCGTTGCTACCACTTTGCCGATCGACCTCGACGCTGTGTCACTATTGGTAGTGCCCCACCTTGATCGCATCTATGCAGAGATGGGTAGACGCTGCATCGGCCGTGAGGGCGACCCCCATCGTTGGGTCAATCCCGAATTCCATGGATGGTGGGCGGGTCGCGGCTTCCGATTGAATGTGGATGTCCCGACGGGCAATCTTGTCGATCTGGATGATTTTATCCGGCATTTCTATGCGGCCTATCATCCGTATCACAACGGCAACCAGCCTCTGATACATCCCCAACCGGCTGGCATCGCAGTGACCGATAGCGCCGCGCGCTTTATCGGCTGGCACGCAATTACCATCTTGCGGGTCAATCTGGACCAGACAGACGAAATGCGCCTGTATTTCTACAACCCCAACAATGACAGCGGTCAGAACTGGGGCGATGGTGTGGAAGTCAGTACGGCAGGTCACGGCGAGCGTTTTGGCGAAGCCTCCCTACCCTTCGCGCAGTTTCTCTCCAGACTTTACATTTTCCACTACGACCCGCTCGAGCACGGAGAACCTGCATCGGTTACCCGCGAGGAGCTTGATGAAGTGATCGGTTATATACAGCGGAGCTGGGGCGTCGGTCGCATGTCCGACGGCTACCTGGAAAGTCCCGCCGCGTCCTGACGGATGATCGGCGCCAGCAGGACTGCTGGCGCCCTCTGTGCCCTTCTACTGACCCGACCGCAGCGGTCCGAACTCTACCGGTACCCAGGAAAACGCTGCGCCGTCGCGGCGAACATGTCCCAGGCCAGGGAAAGGCAAATGCGCTCCTGCCACCCAGAAACGGTTTCGTGCAGCATCGTTGAAAACATCCTTGCGGGTAGCCAGTGCTGCCTCGCTGTCGACGTCAAACTCGATGGTCACATCCGGACGCGCAAACTGCACGGTATGACTGTGCACAATATCACCCCAGACCATCAGATCCTGCCCCTCCGATTGAAACAGATAGGCATTGTGTCCAGGGGTGTGGCCGTTTGTGGGTACCGTGCGCACGCCCGGCATCAGCTCAGTGTCACGGCCGTACTGCTGCAGTCGCTTCTGCGCCACATAGGGTTCGACGGCTGCCTGAGCCATCTTGAAAAATGGCTGCGCGCTATCCGGCATGGTCGCTGCTAATTCTTCATCCAGCCAGTAGGCAGCCTCCGCTCGGGGCACGTGCACCGTAGCGTTGGGATAGGTTGCCGAACCATCACTATTGCGCAAACCACAGGCATGGTCTGGATGCAGGTGCGTGAGCAACACCATACTGACCTGCTCGACCGCATACCCTGACGCTTGCAGATTGGTTGCAATATTACCCAGCGTCGGTCCGAAACACTGCGCAGCGCCCACATCGACCAGAATCAGCTCGGTGCCTGTGTTGACCAGATAGGCGTTGACGGCCGTCTGTACTCCGTCGTCGGCTGAAACGAACATCCGGGTAAAGAGGCTTTGCAGATTATCTGCATCAATACCCTTGAGCAGCGCCGGATCAAGATCGACATAACCGTCGTAGAGTGCGGTTACTTCAAACTCGCCCAAACTCATTCGATAGTAACCTGGCACCTGATCTTGCTGTTTGGGTACCGGCTCCGCCTGTACAAGACATGAAAAGAACGTCAGACCGGCTGCTACAGCCAGTCCAACGGAGCGAATGAAAGGGTGTTTGGGGCTCATAGAACTTCTCCGTGCCACTTTATGGTGCTCAAGCATCGGATCTTTTGCGACAGTCTGCAAGTCACAGAGACTCAGGCGCAGGACCAATTCATCGCACCAGTGTTTCGACGCGTTTCAAGTGACCGGTGCATCTGAGTGTTGATCTCTCCGTAGGCACGCCTTAATGGCGACTCACAGGATATTGACGACAGCCAGGCCGAAGGTTGCCCCGATGACACTGAACGCGATCAAAGCCAACAGGCCGTCCTGTGCAACCAGCGCGAGACCTAGTGCAGCAAGCGCCACACCCACCGCAGAAGCACTGAAGGGAACCAGCTCAAAGACCGGCATGATCATCGCTAGACAGACACACAGGGCAGCCGTGACGTAAGCGCCAGATCGTCGGACCAGGAAAAACAGCCGCGGACGGGTCATTCGGTCAATAACGCGAGCAAACGGGGTAATCCAGCGTAAAGCCTTCATGACCTGCCCCTGCTCCAGAGCGCGATCCAGCAGCCAACGGGGCAACCAGAAGTACCGCCGACCAAGCAGTAGCTGCGCTGCAATCAACATGATGAACGCTGCACTGATCGAGGTCATTCCGGGGATACCGCTCAGGGGGGACGACAACGTCAGTCCGACAATCAGGAGCAATGGACCGAAGGAGCGCTGACCAATGGATTCAACCACGATCCCGAGAGATATCTCGCCGTTCTCGGTAGCCAGGACGGCTATGTGATTGAATAACTGCTCCAGGTTCCGCAATTCCTGAACCATAAAACCCTCTAGTTGGCAGATGGAGCAGACAGATCAACTCCCAGATACTGCCTTTGATGCCATTTGAGCTGCAAGGTTCTATGGAGTGCAAAAAGAACGCGGCCGAGCGCAAGACACCCAGCCGCGCACTGGTCTCAGAGCGGGTTGCCGCGGTTACCGTGTTGCGCAACAAAGGACTGTACCGCGCTTAACTCATTGGCCAGCACCGTAAAGCGCTCGTCGCGTTCAAACAGGTCCTTGAGATGCGCCGGAAGCGCTGGCTCCACGTTTACATCAGCCTTGATAATCGCTTCGGGGAACTTGACCGGATGGGCCGTACCCAGGGTGATCATCGGCAACGACATGGACCTCCGGCATTCACGCGCGGCACGTACGCCAATCGCCGTATGCGGATCCAGCAATTCCCCAGTGGCATGGTAAACGTCGGTGATTGTGCTGCAGGTATCGTCATCGTCTACAGCGAGCGAATCGAACAGTCTGCGAGTCTCAGTCCAGCGTTCGTCTTCAACACTGAGCAGGCCGGTCTTGCGAAATTCCGACATCAGCTCCGCAACGGCAGGGCCGTTACGCCCGTGCATATCAAACAGTAGTCGTTCGAAGTTGGACGACACCATGATGTCCATCGACGGCGATAGTGACGGATGCAGCGTATCCTTGGCGTAGCGGTTACCGCTCATGAAGCGATGCAGAATATCGTTGCGATTGGTGGCAACGATCAACTGACTGATCGGCAGTCCCATATTGCGGGCCAGGTAACCTGCAAAGATATCGCCAAAGTTACCGGTGGGGACCGAGAAAGCCATGGAGCGAGCAGGACCACCGAGCTGTAATGAGGCGTGAAAGTAGTAGACGATCTGCGCCATGATGCGCGCCCAGTTGATCGAGTTGACCGCAACCAGGCGTGTGCCCTTGAGGAAACCCTGATCAGCGAAGCTGTTCTTGACCATTTCCTGGCAATCGTCAAAGTTGCCCTCCACAGCAATGTTGTGGATGTTGTCGCCCTGGATGGTGGTCATCTGCCGACGCTGCACTTCCGACACCCGATTGTGCGGATGCAGAATGAAGATATCCACGTTCTCGCAGTGCTTGCAGCCTTCGATCGCAGCCGAACCTGTATCACCAGAGGTCGCGCCCATGATCACTACCCGCTCGCCACGCTTGAGCAGAAAATGATCAAGCAACCGGCCCAGCAGTTGAAGGGCAAAGTCCTTGAACGCCAGAGTCGGGCCATGGAAAAGCTCCAGCACCCATTCGTTAGCGCCTAACTGACGCAGGGGAGCAATAGACTCATGGGCGAACACCTCGTAGGTTTCCTTGAGGATTCGCTTGAAATCGGCATCGCTGATACTGCCAGCCACGAAGGGGCGCATCACATTGAAGGCAAGTTCGTGATAGGGCAAGCCAGCCCAGGAGGCAATCTCTTCCTGGGTGAAACGCGGCAGGTTTTCCGGCACATACAAACCGCCGTCGGTCGCCAGACCGGTCAATAGCACATCTTCAAAATTCAGGGCCGGGGCCTGGCCACGGGTACTTATGTAGCGCATCGTTGCAAACCTTCGGTTCGAGCTTCAAGTCGCAAGCTTCAAGCTACAGGCAACCGAATATGCTCCGGAACACCTGTCGCTTGCGGCTTGTGGCTTGCCGCGATTAGTTCAGTTGTTCTACCCGGATCCGCATCAACGGCGAAGCCACTTCGTCGAGCGCCTCCAGAGCCTCGATGGCATCATTCATTTTCTGCTCGCGCACGCGATGCGTCATGATGATGATCGGTACCAGACCAGCCTGCTCTTCGACTTCCTTCTGCAGGATCGACTCGATGTTGATACCGCGCTCGGAAAGGATGGTCGCCACTTTGGCGAGTACACCGGGACGGTCCTTGGCCTGAATGCGCAGGTAATAAGCCGTCTCAATTGCGGACGCTGGCAGCACCGCAAGATCAGAAAGCGACTCGGCCCGGAAGGCCAGGTGCGGCACACGATTGTTCGGATCGGTGGTCAGAGCACGAACCACGTCGATCACGTCGGCAACAACCGATGACGCAGTGGGCTCCGCACCCGCGCCGGCGCCATAATACAGCGTGGAGCCAACGGCATCGCCGTTGACCATGATGGCATTCATCACACCATTCACGTTGGCGATCAGTCGGTCGGCCGGGATCAAGGTAGGATGCACACGCAGCTCCACACCGTCAGCAGTGCGTCGGGCAATACCCAGGTGCTTGATACGGTAGCCAAAAGCCTCGGCGTAGCGCACATCGGAGGTAGTCAGTTTGCTGATCCCTTCTGTGTACGCCTTGTCGAACTGCAGGGGAATACCGAACGCAATCGATGCCAGAATGGTCAGCTTGTGCGCCGCATCAATACCCTCAACATCGAAGGTCGGATCGGCCTCGGCATAGCCAAGCATCTGGGCTTCGGCCAGCACATCGTCAAAGGTGCGGCCCTTGTCGCGCATTTCGGTCAGAATGAAATTGCCGGTGCCATTGATGATGCCGGCTACCCAGTCAATCTGATTCGCCGCCAGGCCCTCACGCAATGCCTTGATGATGGGTATGCCACCGGCAACGGACGCTTCGAAAGCTACCACTACACCCTGCTTGCTGGCGGCCTCGAATATTTCGTTGCCATGTACCGCAATCAGTGCCTTGTTGGCTGTGACCACGTGCTTGCCATTGGCAATCGCCTGCATGACCACGTCAAAAGCCACGCTGTAACCACCGATCAACTCGATGATCACTTCTATTTCGGGGTTGTTGACCACTTCGAATACATCATCTGTAATCGGCGTGTCGCCGGTATCACAGGCGGGATTCAGATGCCTGGCAGCAATCTGGGCAACCTCAATGCCGCGTCCGGCGCGCCTTGAAATCTCGATCGCATTGCGCTGCAGAACGTTAAAGGTGCCACCGCCGACGGTGCCCAAACCACATATGCCTACTTTCACCGGTTTCAAACTACGGCCTCCACTTGGTCAAATAATATACGATCGCACGCGCCCTCAAGCACGAGCTCCCACTGGCCCAGCCACCAGGGTTACTGGTTAGCCAGCGCTTGCTCGGCAAGTACCTTTGCAGGCTTGTATCCCGGAACCAGCGTGCCGTTGGCCAGAAAAATAGCTGGTGTTCCCTGCACTCCAAGCTGCATACCCAGCTCATACTGCTTTGCCACTGGGTTGGTGCAGCTGGCCTGCTCGATGGTATTACCCAGCTTGGCTTCGGTCATCGCCTTTTGCGGATCCTTTGCGCACCATATTGATTCCATGGTGACTGCACTCTCCCCTGACGGCCCACTCCGCGGGAACGCCGTGTAACGCACTTCTATCCCAAGTGCGTTGAGCTCGTCCACCTCGCTGTGCAGCAAACGACAATACCCACATTCAACATCGGTGAAGATGGTGACATGAGTTTTAGGCTCTTCGGGAGAAAAAATGACCATCTCTTCACGCGGCAGCTTGTTAAGTGCATCGCCAATAGCCTTGGCTTCCGCGGCAGCAGTCAGGTTGCTCAACTTGCCATCGGTGACGTCGAACAACGCGCCCTGAACCAGGAACTTACCGTCTGCACTGGCGTATATGATGCGCCCGCTGTCCATCTGCACCTGATAAAGCCCATCAAGCGGCGACTCACTGATGCTTTGCACCTGCATCGGCAGGTTGAGCTGGTCCAGGCTGGCACGAATATCATCAGCGGGAGCTGCCATGACGATTGGCGAAGCAAGGGCGAAAAACAGGGCTGTGTAGTGATTGAGTCGCATCATAGGTCCTCTTTTAGACGGCAAAGCTTAGCATGAAACACCCGTATCACCCACGCGGATGATGGCTGGCATGGAGATCCCGCAGGCGTTGGCGCGCCACATGTGTATAAATCTGTGTAGTAGAGAGGTCACTGTGCCCCAGCAGCATCTGGACCACCCGCAGATCCGCCCCATGATTGAGCAAATGCGTTGCAAAGGCATGCCGCAATGTGTGCGGTGACAAATGAGCGCCAATCCCCGCCTGACTGGCATGCAACTTGATTCTGTGCCAAAAAGTCTGCCGAGTCATCTCCGTACCCCGGCGACTGGGAAACAACACATCTCCGGCCTGCCCCCCCAGTAGCACGGCCCTACCCTCACGAAGATAACGCTCTATCCAGCTCAAGGCCTCCTCGCCGAGTGGTACAAGACGCTCCTTGCTGCCTTTACCGGTCACCCGAATAATACCCTGCCGCAGATTCAACTGATCCAGACGCAACCCGGTCAACTCACTGACACGCAGCCCACATGCATAAAGCACCTCGAGCATGCAACGATCGCGCAGACCCAGACTGTCCTCGACATCAGGCGCCGCCAGCAGCGCCTCGACGTCCGCTTCACTAAGGGCCTTGGGTAACGGACGGCCCATCTTTGGCAACGCAACATCCAGGGTGGGGTCTTCAGCTATCAGGTTTTGCCGCAGAGCGTGCCGGTAGAAACCGCGCAAACAGGAAAGCAGCCTTGAAGTGGAGCGTGCCTGATAACCCTTGCCCAGACGCCAACCCAGATGTTCCATGAGATCCGCGCGGCTCGCCTTTAATAAAGCTGTGTTACGCGCGGCCAACCAGCCAGCCAGATGCTCAAGGTCGGTCCGATAGGCATCCAGCGTCGGCCTGGCCAGGCCACGTTCCAACCACAGGTTATCGATATAACCAGCAATCGTCCGCTGTTCGATATCGCTGATCACCGCTCTGGGCATGGGATGTTGCATGGGCGCTGAGCTGGATTTGGTCATGACGAGCTCTCGAAAAGCAGGGAATAGCAACCATCATACGCCAGACAATAAAAAAGCAGCCCGTAGGCTGCTTTTCTTTCGTACCGGAGAAGCAGGCTGATCAGCCCAGCTTTTCCTTGATACGAGCGGCACGACCAGAGAGGGCGCGCAGGTAGTACAGCTTGGCTTTACGCACGTCACCGCGACGCTTGACGCTGAGGCTGTCGATCAACGGCGAGTAGCTCTGGAAGGTACGCTCGACGCCTACACCGCTGGAGATCTTGCGCACGGTGAACGCGGAGTTCAAACCCCGGTTACGCTTACCGATAACCACGCCTTCAAAGGCCTGCAGACGCTCACGCTCGCCTTCCTTCACTCTCACCTGAACGACCACAGTGTCACCCGGTGCAAACTCGGGCAACTTCTTGCTCATCTGCTCAGCTTCGATCTGGGCAATAATGTTGGACATTTCATACTCCTGCACAAGCCGTCGGACTTGAATCAATGGTTATCGGTTTCCCGTTCGCGGATAAATTCCGCCAACAGCTGTTGCTGTTCTTTGCTCAGCGTTAGATCCTCGAGCAACTCTGGCCGACGTTGCCAGGTTCTACCCAGGGACTGCTTGAGACGCCAGCGCCGGATCAATTCATGGTTACCACTGAGCAGCACCTCCGGTACGCGCCGCTCTGCAATCTCTTCCGGCCGGGTGTAGTGCGGACAATCCAGCCACCCTTCCGAAAATGAATCTTCAACCGCTGAATCCGCATGCCCGAGCACGCCGGGAATCAGTCTGGTTATCGAGTCGAGAAGCACCATGGCTCCCAGCTCGCCCCCCGACAACACATAATCGCCAAGGGATACTTCCTCATCGACGCACATCTCTATGATGCGCTCGTCAATGCCTTCGTAGCGTCCGCATAGCAGCACAAGGCTGTCCAGCGAAGCCAGCTCCCGCACCCGCTTCTGGGTCAGTGGCTGGCCCTGGGGCGACAGATAAATCACCCGGGGCTTCGAAGGTGCCTGCGCCGTGATCGCCTCGATCGCCTCCAGCAACGGCTCGACTTTCATCAACATACCGGGGCCGCCGCCAAAAGGCCTGTCGTCCACCGTACGATGTCGATCATGGGCATGCTCACGGGGATTGCTGAAGGCAACCTCTAACTGACCACGCTTGACCGCGCGTCCAGTCACACCGTATTCGGTAAGAGCCGCAAACATTTCCGGAAACAGCGTTACAACACCGGCCCACACCGGTCAGAACTCCGGATCCCAATCAACCTGCATCACACCTGCCTGCAAATCGATGGACTTCACGTACAAATCCGGCAAGTAAGGCAGCAAACGCTCTCGCTGATCCAGACTGCCTTCGCAGGGCTTGACCACAATCACATCATTGGAGCCGGTCTCCAGCAAATGGTCGATCAGCCCCAGGAGCTCCCCCTGGACTGTCACCACCTGCAAGCCTTCCAGCTGATGCCAGTAGTACTCACCTGCATCAAGATCAGGCAGCGCATTTTCAGCCACACAAATCTCGTATCCCACCATGCCCAGCGCCTGATCCCGATCAGCCACCCCTTCCAGGTTGACAACCAGTACTCGACCCTGAACGCGACCATCAAGCACTTTGATGGAGCGGGTCTGATTATCCTTGCGGAGTATCCACTCGGGATAATCCAGCGCGTTATCCAGCGGGTCAGTGTCGGATTTGATCTTGACCGAGCCGCGAATACCGTGGACAGAGACAATCTTGCCGAGGACCACCAATGGCGATCCGGACGACTCCGGCAGGTTGCTCATATCAGGCAGAAGCCTGATTTTCCTTCAGCAGGGAAGCAACACGCTCAGACGGCTGTGCGCCCTGACCCAGCCAGTAGCTAACGCGCTCCTGGTTAACGGACAGGCGAACTTCGGCACCGCTGGCTACCGGGTTGAAGAAGCCAACGCGCTCGACGAAACGGCCATCACGGGCGTTGCGGCTGTTGGCGACAGTCAGGTGATAGAAGGGGCGCTTCTTGGAGCCACCACGAGCAAGACGAATGGTTACCATGTGGACATTGTTTCCTGTATTTGAGTAACGCTCATTGAATCAATTACGGACCACTACCTGGAATGCAGGTCTCTTGTGCCCGAAAGGTCGCGTATTCTACGGAATATCGCGGCTATTGAAAACTGTTTTCTGCAGTGCGGCCGAGTAACCGGCAATCCGCTCAGAACTTCGGCATGCCACCGCCACCGGGGGGCATCATGCCACCCCCGCCGCCCATGCCACCCATTCCGCGCATCAGCTTGGCCATTCCGCCCTTACCGCTGACCTTCTTCATCATCTTCTGCATCTGCTTGTGCTGCTTGATCACCCGTCCAATGTCCTGGATCTGGGTACCGGAACCTGCCGCAATTCGCCGCTTGCGCGAACCGCTGATAACATCCGGATTGCGCCGTTCGGCCGGCGTCATGGAGTTGATGATCGCCTCCATACGGCTGAACTGCTTTTCTGCCTCGGTCTGGGCGGTTTCCATCTGGGACGGATTGATCTTGCCCATCATCGGCAGCTTATCCATCATCGACCCTAGTCCGCCCATGCCGCGCATCTGCTGCAACTGGTCGCGGAAGTCTTCCAGGTCAAAGCCCTTACCCTTCTTGAGCTTCTTGGCGAGCTTCTCTGCCTTGTCCTTGTCGAGCTTCTGTTCAGCCTGTTCGATCAGACTGAGCACGTCACCCATGCCGAGAATACGCGAGGCAATCCGGTCCGGGTGGAAAGGCTCCAGGGCGTCGGTCTTTTCGCCTACACCCAGAAATTTGATCGGCTTGCCCGTGATGTGTCGCACCGATAATGCTGCACCACCACGTGAGTCACCATCGACCTTGGTCAGTATCACACCGGTCAGCGGCAACGCCTCGTTGAACGCCTGGGCAGTGAGGGCCGCATCCTGACCGGTCATCGCGTCGACCACGAACAGCGTCTCGGCCGGCTTGGCTGCCGCATGCACCGCACGGATCTCGTCCATCATGTCTGCATCAATAGCCAGACGACCGGCAGTATCGATGATCAGCACATCCATAAAGCGATTGCGCGCCTCGCGCATGGCCGCCTCGACGATATCTACCGGCTTCTGTCCGGCATCGGAGGGGAAGAAGTTGACGCCAACTTCCGCCGCCAGCGTCTCAAGCTGCTTGATGGCGGCCGGACGATAGACGTCGGCACTGACCACCATGACCTTCTTCTTCTGACGTTCACGCAGCGTCTTGCCCAGCTTGGCAACAGACGTCGTCTTACCCGCGCCCTGCAGACCCGCCATCAGGATCACCGCCGGCGGTGTTACCGCCAGATTAAGGCCTTCGGCCTCACCCATGACGGCTTCAAGCTCGGCCTTGATGATTTTGACGAATACCTGGCCCGGCGACAGACTGCGGGACACCTCCTGACCCACGGCACGCTCGCGCACCTGATCAACGAAGGCCTTGACCACCGGAAGCGCTACATCCGCTTCAAGCAACGCCATGCGTACTTCACGCAAGGTGTCCTTGATATTTTCTTCGGTAAGCTTGGCCCGCCCCGTCACACCACGCAAACTGTGGGAAAGGCGTTCGGTAAGATTGTCGAACATGCTGAATCTCCTATGCTTCCCGTAAACCGGACAGACGGGTAAAGCGATCAAGCGCCGCAGTATACCCTGCGGCGATTGTGGATGACAGGGAGCGCTTTAACAGCGACGCGGCTTGTGCCACACTTCGATTCCTACGAGTCTCATTGCAAGGAAGTATGACAACCCTCATCTTCAGCCTGCTGGCCACCCTCCTGTACCTCGGTGGTAGCATTTACCAAATGCACAGCCTGGCCAAACGCCTGGCAGTGAATGCCAACCTGCTGCGCGCTATCGGCCTGCTGGCTTTGTTAGTGCATGGCGGCAGCCTTTACCTGCAACTAATCACCGAGACCGGACTGGCCCTGGGCTTTTTCAACGCAGCCTCATTGGTGGCGTGGCTTGTTATCGCCGTCACTCTAGTGTCCAGCTTTCGTGCGCCGGTGCTGAGCCTCCTGCTTGGCCTCTATCCGCTTGCCGTGATTACAGTACTTCTGGCATGGCTATTTCCGGGGCACGGCAGCTTGTTGGTGACCGGTGAAGGGATGCTGGTCGCGCACATACTGCTGTCAATCCTGGCCTACGGGATACTGACTATTGCCGCCTTTCAGGCCGGATTGCTGGGCATCCAGAACTACCAGCTAAAGCACAAGCACCCGACTCGCTTTATCCGCACCTTTCCGCCCTTGCAAACCATGGAACGCCTGCTGTTTCAGTTCCTGTTCTGCGGCGAGCTGCTGCTGACCCTGGCGCTTGTCACCGGGTTCGTTTTCCTCGACAACATGTTTGCCCAGGATGTCGCGCACAAGACGCTTCTTTCCTGTCTGGCCTGGGTAGTATTTGGTGTGCTGCTGTGGGGCCGATATTTTCGCGGCTGGCGCGGCAGCAACGCTATCCGCTGGACCCTCGCCGGCTTTCTACTGCTGGCCCTGGCCTATTTCGGCAGCAAGCTGGTCAGCGAATTCTTCCTGGCCGCGTGATCATACTCCTTTCTTCTAATGTCCTTGAGGTCACCTCTTGAACGACTCCCCTACCACCTTCCTGCTCATCAGTCTGGCCGTGCTGATAGTGCTTTCGGCATTCTTTTCCAGCTCCGAAACCAGCATGATGAGCCTCAATCGCTATCGTCTCAAACATCTGACCAAGGAAGGCCACAGAGGCGCTCGCCGGGCGTCACGCCTGCTTGAGCGCCCCGATCGACTGCTCGGCACTATTCTGGTCGGCAATAATATCGTCAACATTCTCGCCGCCTCGATCGCAACGGTCCTGGCAGTGGAGTTTTTCGGTGAGGCCGGCATCGCCATCGCCACCATCGGCCTGACCATCATTATTCTGATTTTCGGCGAAATCACGCCCAAGACTCTGGCCGCCGTGCGGCCCGAACTGATCGCCTTCCCGGTGAGCATCATCCTGCAGGTGCTGCAGAAAATCCTTTATCCGATCGTTTGGGTATGCAGCAGCATCAGCAACGTTCTGCTGCGACTGATGGGGATCAATCTCTCGGCCAACAATGACCAGCTGAGCGTCGAGGAGCTGCGCACCGTCGTGCGTGAAGCGGGCCTGGGAATTACCCGTAGTCGCCAGAACATGCTCCTGGGCATCCTTGACCTTGAGAAGATGACCGTCAACGACATCATGATCCCGCGCAACGAAGCCATCGGTATCGATCTGGAGGACAGCCTGCCCAGTATCAACAGTCAACTGCGCACCTGTCACCATACGCGCCTGCCGGTGTTTCAGGGCGATATCAACAATGTGACCGGCATAGTTCACATGCGCTCGATAGCGCGCCTGCTAACCCGAGGCGACCTGACCAAGGAAACTCTGGTCCACGCTTGCAAGGAACCCTATTTCGTACCCGAAAGCACACCCCTGCACACGCAGCTCTTCAACTTCCAGAAGCAAAAGCGGCGCATCGCGATCGTGGTGGACGAATATGGTGATGTGATTGGCCTGGTTACGCTTGAAGATATCCTGGAAGAAATCGTCGGGGAGTTCACCAGCGACATGCTCCTGCCCAGCCAGGACATCCACCCTCAGGATGATGGGCGCTTCGTAATAGAAGGCAGCACGGCTATTCGTGCGATCAACCGCCAGCTGAAATGGAAGTTGCCCGCCGACGGCCCCAAGACCCTCAATGGCCTGATCACCGAGCAACTGGAAAGCATTCCGGAAACCAGTGTGTGTCTGACCATAGGACACTACCGCATGGAAATCCTGCAAACCAAGGACAACATGGTCAAGAGTGTACGGGTATGGGATCGCAACCTGGACCTGCAGGGTCCGTTACCGGAAACAGAGCCGGACCCCGAGGACTGATGGCAAGGTACGGCAACGCCCTCAGAGTCGAACGTTGATAGCGCCAATAACCGCCATGGCCTTTTGCCGCGCCCGCTCCACATCTTCGGCTAGCGCAAGCGCCACGCCCATACGGCGCTGACCGCTGACTTCCGGTTTACCGAAAAGACGTAGCTGAGTATCCGGCTGCACCAGCGCGTCATGCAGGTTGGAAAAGCTCACCGAGCTGGATTCTCCTTCAACCATCAACACTGCCGAGGCTGAGGCACCCAGCTGCCGTACCGATGGTACGGGCAGCCCCAGGATGGCCCGCGCATGCAACGCAAATTGCGAAAGGTCCTGGGAAATCATTGTCACCATGCCGGTATCATGGGGCCTGGGCGAGACCTCACTGAACCACACCTGGTCACCCCGAACGAAAAGCTCCACCCCAAACACACCACGACCGCCAAGCGCCTCGGTCACAGACTGGGCAATGCGTTTGGACTCGACCAGCGCAGCTTCGCTCATAGCCTGGGGCTGCCAGGATTCCTGATAATCACCGCCAGCCTGCCGATGACCGATCGGATCACAGAAAACCGTTCCGTCAACATGCCTGACCGTCAGCAGGGTGATCTCATAATCAAACTCAACCAGGCCCTCGACGATAACCCGACCGCCGCCGGCCCGCCCACCCGATTGGGCATAATCCCAGGCGGCCTGCACTGCATCTGGCTCCCGAACCAGACTCTGACCCTTGCCCGACGAGCTCATGACCGGCTTGACCACGCAGGGCAAACCCACTTCGTCGATAGCCGCAAGGTATTCATCCTTGGTGCCAGCAAAGCGGTAGGCTGACGTCGGCAAGCCAAGTTCCTCGGCTGCCAGACGGCGGATACCTTCACGGTCCATGGTCAACCAGGCAGCGCGAGCGGTCGGAATAACGTTGTAGCCTTCATTTTCCATTTCACGCAGCGTTTGAGTTGCAATGGCCTCGATCTCCGGCACGATATAATCCGGCTGCTCAAGCTCGATAACAGCACGCAAGGCCGCACCGTCGAGCATGCTGATGATGTGACTGCGATGGGCTACCTGCATCGCAGGCGCCTGGGCGTATCGGTCCACTGCGATTGTTTCGCAGCCCAGACGCTGGAGCTCTATAACCAACTCCTTACCCAGCTCCCCGGCCCCTAGCAGCAATACTCGAATAGCACCCTGAGTCCCCGGCGTTCCTATTTGGCTCATGTCTGAAATCCATTGTCTTGATTGGTAGAAAACCACAAACCCTGGGCGCGGGCCCTTGCCTGACAGCGGCCCAGCACTTCGCGGCGCTGGGGCTCGGTCATCCGGGTCCACTGGGTAATTTCCAGGCCGCTACGCTGACAGCCTGTGCATATGTCGTGCTCGTCCAGCGCGCAAACACCGATGCACGGAGAAGTCACCAGACCAGACATGTTCAGTCTTCCTGGGGTTTCAGGTCGCGCTGATAGCGCTGGGCGTTGTGCACATAATGGGCGGCGCTGGCTTCGAGCATTTTTTTCTGCTGCTCATTCAGTTCGCGCACCACCTTGCCAGGCGAGCCGACTACCAGAGAGCCGTCAGGGATTTCCTTGCCCTCGCCTATCAGGGTATTGGCGCCAATGATGCAGTGCTTGCCGATTTTTGCTCCGTTGAGCACCACAGCACCAATACCCACCAGGCTGTAATCACCCACGGTACAACCATGCAGCATGGCATTATGGCCAACGGTCACGCCCTTGCCCAACGTCAGGGGGTAACCCATGTCGGTGTGCATGACCGCGCCATCTTGAACATTGCTGTGCTCGCCGATAAGAATCAGCTCGTTGTCACCACGCAGCACCGCGCCGAACCAGACATTGGCACCGGCTTCGAGCCGCACCTTGCCGACTACCGCGGCAGAGTCGGCAATCCAGGCGTCATCCGCCATTTCCACGCGGTCAGTACCCAAGCTGTATTTCATCATCTCTCCTGTTTACGATCTGTGTCGTAAGGGGTGTGCAGTTCTATTTCGGCATCAAATGCGATATTGACGAACTCGGCCAGCATCAGGGCGGTCAAGCCCCAGATCTTGTGACCTTCGTAGCGATAGCTGGGGACGTACCAGCTGCGGCCTTCGTAATCGATTCTATGGGTCATCTCTCGACGATCCTCCAGAAAGAAACTCACCGGTACCCGAAATACGGTCTCAATCTCCCCGGCGTTAGGCACCAGATCAAACACATCAGGTACGATTCCGACATAAGGGGTTACCTTTATGCCAAAGCGCGACACCAGTGAACCCATCGGGCCAACCACATCCACGAGCTCCGGCAACAGACCGATCTCCTCGTGGGTTTCGCGTAACGCCGTGTATTGCAGATCCACATCGCCAGGATCACGCCGCCCACCGGGGAACGCAACCTCACCAGAGTGGGTAGACAGGCGCTGGGAGCGAACAGTCAGAATAATCTCCGGCCGATCCTGTACGCAGGTGACCGGAATCAGTACACCGGCCTCCGGCAACCCCGCCCCTTCGATCTCCCGCGGACGGTGTTCGCCCACCCGCAGGCGCATCTTGTCCAGCATTCAGTTCACCTCTGTGGTTTTCAACAATGATGTCATGATCACTTACGTAGAACCAGTTGCCCAACGGGCAAATGCGCCGCAAGATAGGACAAAACAGATTGAGCAATGAGACAGCACAGCATGAAGTTTTGTAGCGATTGCGGTCAGCAGGTAAGTCAGCGCATCCCGGAAGGCGACAACCGATCCAGATACGTATGCAACCATTGCGAGACCATCCATTACCAGAACCCGCGCATCGTCGCCGGATGCCTGGTGATCCATGAGGAACAGGTGCTCCTGTGTCGCCGAGCGATCGAACCTCGGGTCGGGTACTGGACCTTGCCCGCCGGCTACATGGAGAACGGCGAGACCACGGAAGAGGCTGCTCTGCGCGAGACCTGGGAAGAAGCACAGGCCCGCGTCAGTGAACAGGAACTCTACATGCTGTTCAATCTGCCGCACATCAATCAGGTCTACATGTTCTTCCGTGGCAATCTGATTGATCGTGCCTTTGCCGCCGGCGAAGAAAGTCTGGAAGTCAGACTCTTTAACGAGTCAGAAATTCCGTGGGAAGAGCTGGCCTTTCCCACGGTAGGCAAAACGCTCAAGCAGTATTTCCATGATCGTCAGCATAGTTACTATCCGATTCGCATGCGCGACATTGTCTACCGCCCCGGGCAAACACGTCGGGTGAGTTGATGCGCTCTTTCGTGTACCTGCTGGTGGCGCTCTTGGGGCCCTTTCTGCTCACGGTCCAGGCCGGTGCGGCAGAGCCGGCTATCGACAAGGTGCTGATACACAAGCATGAACGCAAACTGGAAGTTATCAGCGAAGAAAGCGTCATTCGCACCTACCGTGTCGCGCTGGGTCGTCAGCCAGTAGGGCACAAACAGGAGGTGGGTGATCAGCGCACGCCGGAAGGCTTCTATACCATAGACTGGCGTCACAAAAGCGCCGATTACAACCTCAGCATGCACCTGGATTATCCCAACCTGAAAGATCAGACTTCAGCGTACAAGCGGGGAGTCGATCCGGGCGGCATGATCATGATCCACGGCACCCCCATAGACGAGGAATATCCCGAGTGGTATTTCGAAGGGCTTGACTGGACCAACGGCTGCATAGCGCTCACCAACCCGGAGATGCGCGAGCTCTGGGATCTGGTGCCCGATGGCACACTGGTAGAAATCAGGCCCTGAAGACGCCAGCCGCTAGAGCGCTTCGCGAGCCCTTGATCTGCCCTTTTCCAGTAAGCTAGAGCTCCGCCAGCAGCCAGCAATCAAACGCCGGTTCCTCGTATGGATGAGCCTTTCTGAGCGCGGCAACCGCCATCCGGATTGAGTCGTCAGCGCAGACCATTTCGACCCTGAACTCCTCAACTGTCTCAAGCGCACCGGACTCGCCGATAAACGGCTGACTGCCCGGCATTGGCCGAAACTGCCCTATACCCCTGGTTTGCCAAGAGCAATGCTCGTAATCGCCTATCCGGCCAGCGCCAGCCTGGAATATCGCGCTTTTCACGGACTCGAGGTGAGACTCAGGCACGAAGAAACAGAGTTTGTACATTGCTCATTCCTATCAAGTGCCTTTTTGCCGGCAGTCATGAAGTCGCATTAAAAGGCATCACTGGTACCGGTTTAACAGCACGTCCAATAACTTGGGCTGGAAAATGCGTTCAACAGTGATGGCGTAAAATCGCTCATCCACCCGGCTCAACGCCTCACGCTCGACCAGAATACCATTGGCCAGCTCGTCCCTCACAACAACCCTGGGCAGCACAGCAAAGGCCTGGCTGTCCCTGGCCATGAGTCGCAACATGGCCATGTCGTCTACCTCCGCCTTGAGCCTTGGGGTCAAGCCATGACGTAAACAGAAAGCATCGAACTCACCGCGAATGCCATGCTTGCGGCTGGGTAGCACCCAGGGGTGCTGGTCGAAGCTGGCGGTTGCCAGCGCAGGGGGGCAGACAATAGTTACCGGCTGGCGAGACAAAAGCTGAATCTGCCATACCGCACTGTCGTTAACATCAATATTGACGTTGGTCAGAACCACATCCAGCTGATGCCGGGTAAGGTCATCAAGCAGCTTGTTCTGGTTATCCGAAATCAGCGCAATGCTCGCCCCCGGATCCTGCATCGCCGGATCAATGAACTCCTCGATGAAGTTCCGTGACATGTGACTGGTAGTGCCAATACGCAAGCGCTTGTTGGACGAGCTGATTCCTTGGCGCAGGAGCACTTCAAGTTCTTCGCCACGATGAAAAATGTCTTCGGCAAAACGCACCGCCTGCTGGCCGGCCTCGGTGAGCACCAGTTTACGACCGCTGCGGTTGAAAAGCTGGCAATCGAGACCATCCTCCAGACTACGAATCTGGGTCGACAGGGCCGATTGGGAAATATGTAACTGCTCGGCAGTGCGCGTCAGATTACCGGACGCCGCAACCTGCCAGAAGTAGTAGAGATGACGGTAATTAAGCCGGCTCATGTGCGCACCAACGTTCTTAAAAATAGAACGTTAGCATTCCTATTATGAATTTCACAGAACGAACTGATCCGTCGATACTCCTTTCAGACCACCGGAGGATATGCGTATGGCCTTTTCAATTGTTCTGACAACCCTTGTACCGCTCGTTTACATGGCAGCCATGTTGCGATTCTGGCGCAGTACCAGCGCGCTCGTTGCGTTTATACTTGCCTTGGCGGCCGCCATCATGGCTGGGTTCGATGCAGTCACGCTGGCACTGTCACCCGTGCAGATAATCATGTTGCTGCTGGTCACCGGACTCGGCTGGATCGTCGCCAGATTCAGCGAGCACTATCTGGCCGGCGACCCGTGCCAACCTCGTTTTTACCGTTGGCTGAATGCTCTGCTGGCCAGCGTCACACTGGTGGTAGTGGCAGATAACCTGGCCCTGTTCTGGCTGGCCTGGGTCGGTATCAGTCTGAGCCTGCACCAGTTGCTCCTGTTTTACCCCGAGCGGCCCAGGGCAGCGCTGGCAGCTCACAAGAAATTCGTCTTCGCGCGGATTGCCGATCTGGCGCTACTGCTCGCCATCGTCTTGTTTTACTGGCAGTACCAGACGCTATCCATCAAGGCCCTGGGTGATATTTGGCAAGTCGGAGGGCCGCTGCCCCTCTCGATTCAGATTGCCGCTTGCCTGATTGTTCTGGTCGCCGTGCTCAAATGCGCCCAGATGCCTTTCCATGGGTGGTTGATCCAGGTCGTGGAGGCACCAACGCCAGTGTCCGCCCTGCTCCATGCGGGCGTGGTGAACCTGGGTGGCTTTCTGTTGCTCCGCCTGTCCGGTCTGCTGCAACTCGCATCAGTAGCTTCTGGCATGCTACTGATAATCGCTGGAACAAGCCTGGTCCTGGCGGCGCTGATTGCTATCACCCGAATCAGCATCAAGGTCAATCTTGCCTGGTCGACCGTGGCGCAGATGGCGCTCATGCTCGTGCAGATAAGCCTGGGGCTCTATGCATTGGCGGTGCTCCATCTGCTGGCCCACTCGTGCTACAAGGCCTATGCGTTCCTCAACTCGGGCAGCCAGGTACAACATTTCGTCACAGCCAGCGCAGCCCCTGGCGGTGGAGCCAAGTTCCGTACAGCCGTGCTGGGCACCCTGGTGGCTTTTGCCAGTTACCTTTACCTGGCGGCCTTCTTCGAACTGCCTGTCAGTACGCCTGAATGGCTCTTACTGGCTCTCTACAGCATTGGCTTTGGCAGCCTCTGGCGCCGTCGCGGCTGGTTGCTTTCAACAGGAATGGTAGTAGTTCTGGTGAGTCTGCACCTGAGCCTCAAGACCGCTATCGAGTCCTATCTGGTGCTTGAGGGCAGCACCGTGGAGACCGGGGCGCTGATCTGGACAGCCCTGGTCATCATGGCACTTGCTGCGGGTGGCTGGCTGATGCGTTTTGGTCGTAACAGCGCCCTGCGTCAGAGCCTTTCTCGCCAACTGTACGCAGGCCTGTACCTGGATGAGTGGGCCACGCGCCTCACATTGGCAGTCTGGCCGGCGCGCTTGCCGAAACCTTTCACACTGAAGACCCAAGTAGCCAAGGAGATACAACCATGAACCTTCCAGCGCAAAAGCACACTGTGCCTTTTTTAGTGATAGCTGCGGCGGATGCGGCTTGCGATCGGATTGCACCTACCTGGCCACTCGATCAACTGATCGCAGTCAATCCCTGGTGGTCCATGCGTCAGCACCCGATGCCGGTAATCGCTGGCGAACTCTCCTGGCTTGCAGGCGTAAGTTGCTTCCTTTCCCCAACACAATACCGGGCGCAAGATATCCCCAGTGACATAGTCGCGAAAGTGCTCGCAGAACAGGCAATGGATCTTTCTGTAGCCGAGTTTACCTCCGCCAATCCGGCACGCCCTGCCACCTGGCGGAATCTGGATCAATTGTTTGACCAGCATAGGGATCTCACCCGGCAGATCAGTTGGCAGGAGGAGATCATCCATCAGTTGAGCCAATTTGCCGGACGCTACTTTGTTGATCGGCAGAGCGACTTTTATCAGGCCTGGCTACACAATGTACGCAGGGATCACGGACTGTCGATACTGATGGCCGAGCCAGGACTGGTCGGGCAATTCAGTCAGCTCCCGAATTCGGCGGAAGCTCTTCTGGAAATCGCGCTGGACGAGATGCAGGTACCATCGCAATGGCACACTGAATATTGTCATTCCCTGCTACTTAGCTTTAACGGTTGGGCAAGCACAGCGGCCTACCAATCCTGGCAAGCGGCATTGAACAACAACAGTGACGGCACCATGCGCGAGTTGCTCGCAGCCCGGCTGGCCTGGGAGCTAGTCCTGTGGCGCCAGCTAGGCTCACGCCATCCGAACGTAGCCGTCACCTGGGCGCAGCAGCTTGCCCAGGCGCAGCAGCAACGCCTGGCGCACAGGACGTACGCGAACCATCTGCACTGCTGGCAACTGGCAAGCGAACGCGTGTTTCAGCAGACACTGGACAGCAAGCTCAGCGCACCCTGCCCATCCGGGTCTGCATCGAAAGAAGAGGACTCTACTCCGATCCTGCAGGCGGTTTTCTGTATCGATACCCGATCCGAAGTCATGCGCCGGGCCCTTGAAACCCAGCATCCAGGAATTCAGACCCTTGGCTTTGCTGGCTTCTTCGGTTTGCCGCTGGCTTACCGCAGTGGCGCGTACAACCGTCCACAGCTACCCGGATTGCTGGCGCCGCGCCTGCAGGTAAGCGATGCAGACAAGCACTATGACGAGTCGACGGGCGCAACCCTGAGCAGCCGCTGGCTCGGCCTTGCCAAATCGACCAGCGGCGCTTTCAGCCTGGTCGAATCCTCTGGACTGGCATACGGATTCGGATTGCTGCGCAACACCTTCGGCTGGCGCTCAAAGGCGAACGCGGTCAGCCCCGCGCAACAGTTACAAATTCGCCAGGATGGGCAACCCCTGTCCAAGAAGGCCATGGCCGAGCTGGCTTCGGGCGTGCTCAACGCCATGGGGCTTGGCAGGAATCTAGCCAAGCAAATACTGCTGGTCGGACACGGGGCTGACTGCCAGAACAACCCGCATGCAGCCGGCCTGGACTGCGGCGCCTGTGGCGGGCAAAGCGGTGAAGTCAACGTGCGCATACTGGCGCAGATACTCAACGACACCGAGGTCAGACAATTGCTTGCCGCTAGCGGTTTACCCATACCCTCGGTATGTGAGTTCTTTCCAGCGGTACACAACACCACCACCGACGAGATCCGCGTTCTTACCGGCAAGCCGGAAGGCCAGACCCTGCAATGGCTGGCGGCAGCCCAGGCGCTGTGCGCGCAAGAGCGGTCCCTTCAACTGGACATCGCTGGGCAGCCTGCGGTAAGTGCCGTCGCCCGGCGGGCACGGGACTGGTCCCAGGTGCGGCCTGAATGGGGTCTGGCCAATAACGCCTGCTTCATTGTCGCGCCGCGGGTGCGTACCCGGCATCTTAATCTGCAGGGCCGCAGCTTCCTTCACGATTACCAGTGGCAAGACGATCCCGAGTCGACTCTACTCACCCAGATTCTCACTGCACCCATGCTCGTGACCAACTGGATCAACATGCAATACAACGCCTCGGTCACCGAGCCACATCTTTACGGCGCGGGCAACAAAACCCTGCACAACGTGGTGGGAGGCAATCTGGGGGTATTTGAGGGAAACGGGGGCGATCTGCGGATAGGACTCCCCCTGCAATCTGTGCACAACGGCGAGAAGTGGATGCACCAGCCATTGCGGCTAAGTGTCTATGTTGACGCCCCACGCGAAGCCATCGCCCGCATAGTTGCAGCCCATGATGATGTGCGCTGGCTGGTAGACAACCAGTGGTTGTATTTATTCCAGCTGACAGATGCCGGTAGTTGCCGGTTCTTCGAGAACCAGTGGGCCGATACATGGAAGCCAATGAGGTAGTAGCCCACCACCGCTGCTGTTTCATGGATTTCCTTCACCCACTTGGACAGATCCTTGTTTTCTGCAACGAGCGCCAGCAGCTCGTTGCAGAAAAACGGAACAGGCTTGCCAGCGAAGCTCAGAATCAACCAGCTGGCCACTCCTGCCATTGGGGCTTTGCACTTTATTCCCGTCAAGCGCTGATAGGTAAAGCCAAATCGTACTGCTCAGCACTCATTGCTTGAATTCGATCTCTAAAGAAGGTGACGCTGAGCGTAAAGCGCCCGCCAGTGTGCACCCTTGCGCTGAGCTACTTCGGTATCGAAATAATGCCTTAGACGCCGACGGTCCTCAGGCTTGTCCTTGAGCGCCGAGCCCAGCAGGAAATGCACCAGATTCCTGTCGGACATCTGTCCTTCGGTGTAGTAGAAAGCGTGCACGCTCATTGCATGGGCCACTGCCACTGCTTCAGCAGTAGACATCGCCGCACCCGCCAGGCGGTCAGTACTGCGCCCGGCGACTGTCTGGCCATTACGTAGCTCATGGAAGACCGTGACCAGCACTTCCAACACCGAGGGATCTGGTTTGAAGGTGATTCCTGCCTTGGCATTCAATTTTTCGGTCTGTCGAAGAACCACGTCAATCTCATCGCTGAGTCGCGCGATCGGCTTGACGATCTCGAAATTCATCCTGCGCTTCAAGGCAGCGCTCATTCGGTTGACCCCCTCATCAACACTGTTGGAGGTCGCGATGATATTGAAACCCTCGCTCGCGTAGATCACGCCATCTTCCCCGGGTAGCTCAGGAATACTGATTACCCGGTCTGATAAAATGGAGAGCACCGAGTCCTGAAGGGTCTGGGGGCAGCGCGCAATTTCTTCGAACCGCAGTAGCTTACCGTCGCGCATGGCGCGCAGCAGCGGGCTGGGCACCAGAGCGGCCAGGCAGGGCCCTTGTTCCCGAAGCAGTGCCTCATTCCAGGTATATAGCAGCTGGTTCAGGCTATTGACGGCGCCCCCCTGGATCATGAGTGACGAATCGCCTGAGGCGGCAGCGGCGATCAGCTCCGACAGCAGAGACTTGGCCGTGCCGGGCTCTCCTACCAGCAGCGCCCCACGATTGGTACACAGGGCAATAACCACGCGCGTAATCACTTCAGGCTCGCAAACAAACTTGCGTTCAATACCCAGTTGCTTGTCGCCCTCGACGAACTTGCCCACTGCCACCGGAGACATGCGCCAGCCCGGCGGGACAGGATGCTCGTCCAGTTCCGTGAGCCGCTCAAGCTCATCGTGGTATTCGGCTTCCGCTGGCAGCCTCTGTTTGTTGGCATATTTGCTCATGAACCTTCCCTCCGACCTCCACGTGTCTCCGGCGCCATGCGCTCCTCGGGTAGAATGCGCGGCAACTCAGACATCGGTATGGTACCGGCTATAACATGGTCAAGAGCGCTGTCGCGCATGGTACTTAACCCCGCGTCCAGCGCCAGCCAGCGCATCTCTCCAATAGGTGGCTGGCGAGAAATCGCATTGCGGATATCCTGGTTCACGTGCATGTACTCGACCACAGCTACTCGGCCTCGAGTGCCTTTGCCGTTGCAGGCGGTACAACCGGTACCCGCATAGCAGCGAAATCCTGCGGGAGCACCCTCGGGGAACAATTCCGCCATGATGACCGGGTCAGGCTTCGCTTCCTCGCGGCATTCCTTGCATATCCGCTTGGCTAGCCGTTGGGCAATAACAGCAAGCAATTCGCTGGCTATGGAATTGGGATGAATACCCAGGTCATAAAGCCGCTGGAGCGAGTCGACAGCGTCATTGCAATGCAAGGTAGAGAGTACAACGTGACCCGTTTGCGAGGCTCTGATTGCCTCAAGCGCGGTTTCCTGGTCTCGTATCTCACCCACCAGAATCACATCAGGATCCTGACGTACAAAGGCCCGCATCGCGTTGGCAAAACTGAATCCGATGTCAGGCCTTACGCGGGTCTGCTGGATATTATCGATGGAGTATTCGATCGGATCTTCAACGGTAATGACCTTGCGTTGGCCGTTATCCGCTAACTCCTGAAGGCCCGCATACAGGGTTGTAGACTTGCCGGAGCCGGTCGGGCCAACAACCAGAACCAGGCCGGCGGGATTATTGAGCAGTCGTCGATAGTGACCAGCAGTCTTGCCCGACATACCCAGTTCTTGCATCGTCATCGCACGCCCCGTCTGGCGCAGCAATCGGATCACCACATGCTCACCGTGCAACGCAGGCTGCGTTTGAACCCGTAGATCGTAGGACGCCTCTCCAAATCTGAGCATTGAGCGTCCACCCTGGGGGAGACGTCGCTCGGCAATGTTGAGCTCGGCTCTGAGTTTGATCACGTTGACGATTCCGAGCAGCTCACCCGGAGTCAACTGATAGTGGTTGAGGTCATGCAACTCGCCGTCGATACGCAAGCGAATGCGAATACGCTGGTCGTACCGCTCAAGGTGGATGTCGCTTGCCTGGTTGGTCACTCCTTCAAGCAGGATGCCCTCGTAGATAGACACCAGATAAGGACTGATCCGATTGTGCGCATCTTCCTCAATTGCGGCGTCCTGATCGGCCTTTGCCACCTCGGCGAGGTGCGTTCGCGCCAGCATGTCGCCTCGCAGGGTAATGGCAAGATGAGACCAAAGACGCTGAAAATCCGCCGGCGTGACCAGCAGGAGGCGAACGGAATGTCCGTCGGTGAGCTTTTCAATCGCATCCAGGCACGCATCCGGATCATCGCTGGCAACGACCAGCTCATTTCCATCCATGTAGGTGGGGATCAGTCTGTGCTTATCAAGAAAGGTACGTGAAAAGCCGGCTAGAAGCCGTGTGTCCAGGCTGGGCAGCAGCTTTTCCAGTTCAATGAATGTGACGCCGCGCTTCTGCTCTGCGAGCTGACGATAGAGAGCGGCATCTTCGAAATCGACGAGTCGGTGCAGCACCCTCATCAGCGGCTTGCCATTGGCGAGAGCTTGCTCCCGAGCCAAGGCTACTGTCTTTTCGTCGGCCGCCCCAAGATCGATCAGAACATCTGCAGTGCTGCGTCGAAAGTCGACCCATCCCAGTATACCAATCCGCACCAGGCGACCATCACGGCGCTGGTAATGCACAAGCGAGGGCGCACGCCCTGCCTCCGGCTCGAGGTTGAACAGCGCGCCTCCCTCTTGCAATGAAGCAAGAAGAGCGGCCGGCTCCGGCAGGAAGGTTCCACTGAGTATGCAGCTGCAGGCGGGCTCGAGTTGAAATCCACCCTGAGCATCCCCGACGGTGATATCCACATTCCTGATATTGAATCTGGCCAGATTGGTCGCAGCTATATCTGCAATCGCGGGTACCTTTTCGAGCACATGGACAGTGCTAAAAAGATGGGACAATGCGGCAGGGACGTAGCCGGATCCAGCACCGATGTACAGGACGGTCTGGTCTCTTTCCAACGGCGGCAGGGCCTCGAGCATCTGCTGCAAGGCCGCACGGGTGGGAATGCTGTGACCCGATATATGCTCAGCCAGATCGGCTGAAGCGATGAAAGCCTCTCGCGGAATGGCCGCCAGCACAGCCTGGATTCTGGGGTTATCTGTACTCAAAGGTCTCTCCGCCAAGCTGTGCCAGGTGGGGCCGGGCCATGGAGGGCCTGGCGCAGCCTGTCACTAAAGAAGATGCATACCTTCAAGATAACCGGATATTTCTTCCCGAACCCGGACACAGATCATGCTTTTGGCTGTTAAGCCATTGCGGCGGAGCATCCGTTTGCATATCCAGCAAAGCTAATCCTTAGCCGGAACAGTGCCAGGGTCTGACGGAGGCGACTGGCCGGCCTCACTCAGGGTCAGAGGCCGGTAGTTAAGCTGGTCGTCCTGCCAGCGCTGCCACACGCTGTGATCAACCGAGACATTGACCGCTGAGCGCCCTGATCTGTCCTGGTTATATTTGCGCACGAACCGGCCGTCCCCCCCGTCACTACGCAATTTCTTGAACCAGGCATAGGTCCCTTTCAGAAAATCCTGGAAAGAATCTTTTGGTTCGGCTTTCCAAGCATCCGGGGCTACCGTGAATGGCTCGAGCTTTAGTCCGGCTGTCTTTGCTTTACCCAGCATCCACTGTAAAGAGATGTCGGCAAGAGAATCATCCGAGCCATAGCCACCCCCTACATTTGCATGGGCACCAATAAACCAGCGCTGCTCGACCTCGATATTTTTCGGTTTTTGCTTGCCGTCCTCACTGGTCCACAGGGGTACGTCATAGGCTGCCCGATGCTCATCCAATGCCACCGCGTGATAGGCACGATCGACAATGCTCGACAGCGCGGTGTCATGCCAGGCGTACTTGCCCCTTTCGGAAATAACCGTGCCCGGCACACCCAGTGCTCCGACGGTATCCCACACGCCGATAAAATGGATCCTGGGCGTGCGGCTGAATGTCTGCCGGAACGTTTGGCAAGTCTCGGAGTCAGGGGCATGGCTGTCATCGCGGTAGATCTTTTCAGCCTTTTCCAGCAGACAGGGTGTGACGATATGTAGAAGACCACATTTGCGGATCAGACCCACGAGGCTTCGTGCGGTATAGGCGCCGCGACTGAAGCCGAATATCCAGATCTCGTCTCCCTCGCTATAGCGCTTTGCCAGCCACTCGTAACCCTCAAGCAGATTACGACTCAAGCCATAGCCAAAAACGCCACCACCGATGCGCTCCCACTTCGAAGTACCCACGCCGGGATCATAGAAAAACCGTTGCTGCATAGCGCCGTCGTAATCCTGGATATGCCGTGTAATCCGATACACGTTGGTCTGGTCTTCCGGATCGTTCCAGGTGCCGTCAAACAGCAATATCAATCTCTGTGTCATGGTGTCCTTTCCATTTTTTGACGCGGGCGCAAAGAAGATCCCTCAGCGCGCCAGGCCCGCGAATGCAGCGCTCTTTGCACTATAGGCAATATCTGGCTGGGGGGTAAATCATTACAAGGTCAGGCTTATTGCCAGACAGTGAGGAACAAACGGCTGTGGCTGCGACGAGTGGACTCAGCCGATTTGCTGATTAACCAGAGGAGAGAGGCTATTGACGGCAAGTGCACGGCGGCACAAAGCAGTCTTGACCAAAGAATATCGCTTGTTCGATGGAACTCACTGCTTAGCAGAAATTACAGTGGATTTGGAATCTGCCCGATGAATCGAACAGTCGTAGTACGTGCGAACTTGTCATGCACCGATTGCTTTCGCTTATCAACCAGAGCCCAGGCGAAAGCGAAGACACCAAGATAGTAAGGCAGGAGAAATAGCGCGTAGCCAAAGTATCTGATTGCGAACTGCCAGAATCGCGGCTTCTGCTGGGTATGTTCATCCACGATGACGGCTTCCATTACTTTCAACCCCAGCGTGCGGGAGAACGCCAACCAACAACCGATGAAATACAGGGCGGTCCCAAGCGATGATATGGCCATCACAACAGTACCCCAGGTTTCCGAACCGGTTTTAATATTGCCTGGGAAAAGTCCATTCCGTGCTATCCAGAACATTCCGACCAAGATCAGACAGAGTACCGCGCTGACAAGACAGTCGATGATAAAAGCTGCTGCCTTGTCCAGGGCACCTACATATTGGTATGGATTTCCATTGCTATCAAATCGAGTATTTCTGCTGTAGTTCATCTTCTTAAAGCTCATCGACTGAGATTGAGTAATACGCCGATATCCTTTACCGCTCTATGCTTTCTTGAACTGACCACGCACAGGCACATCACTAATCTTGCCCGGACATTCCCTGCTTTAGCCAAAGCCTCAGATCTTCACCGAGATGAAACTGGGGATAGGACCAGCGCTCTTCTTCCATCCCGATTTCTTCTTCCCAAAGGCGGATCTGCTGATTGATCTGCTCAGACATGGCATCAGGATCGGTCAGATCCAGACCAACGCTCTGGTACAAAGCTTTGCTGAACCAGGTCATTTCCGAGTCATCGCCACAACCGAAGGATGTTCGATCTTCGCGTGCCGAGGTCAGGATCAAGGTATTCGAGTCTTTGATCTGATTAAGCCAATGGCCCGAGTAGCACGCGGAAACCACCAGAACCTTGCGACGCGCATTAAGCGGCTCCAGCATTGTGACGAAATCTTCAGGGGACAGATTGGGCAGGTCAAGGCCAGGTTGCTGCAACAGCAGCTGTCCGTCTTGCCCTCCATGGGTGACCAGATGAATAACTAGCAGGTCTTGCTCGGAATCCATCTTCGCATCCAACGCCTCAAGGGCATGTCTGATCGAGGGGCGGGTCGCCAGCGGATAGATTTCGTAGTCGCGGTGATTGAGCAGCATGATGGAACGATTTTCCACATCGAAGTGCGCCTGCAATCCCGCTTTCGCAACCTGAATGTCGCGCAGAAAAACCGACTCAGTGCCATCCCCGCCCACCGCCAGAAAGTAGGCGTCGGTCAGACCAGGGCGCTCTGATGCGAGATTGTCGATCTGCTCATCAAGGCGCTGTCGATCTTCAGCCAGTATCTTCTCGGTCAGCGGAGCAGCATGCTCCGGCGGGGAGGCATCCTGCCCATCAATAAGCACACCGCGATCCCAGGTGCCGGAAAAACTGTCTGCATCCGAGCTTCCCTCCGGGTATGTATAGGTGCCCTCACCATGGTAATACCAATCAAGAAAAGGTCCCTCGTAGGTGCCATATTCGGTAATGTGCTGGCCCTGCAGCGGCGCACCCTCTAGAAACTCAGCCTCATAGACGCTGTCGTTGACTTCGAAGCGGCCCAGTCCATGGAAGTCGTCGTTCTGGAATGCCCCCACGTAGCGGCTATCTTCATCTTCCCAAATACCCTGCCCCGCCATGAGACCCTTATCAAACTCGCCTTCGTAATGCCAACCGGCAGGGGACTCAAGCTCACCCTGTCCTTGCCAGTAACCTGCCTGGAATTGACCACGATAAATCAAACCACTGGGGAAGCGCTGAACACCCTCGCCATGGAATAGCCCCTCCTGGAACTCGCCCGTATAGGTACTGCCATCGGGTAGTTTCGCATCAGGCGGCAGAAACTGAGATACCTCGCAGGCAGAGATGAGCGCAAAAGCAAGCAGGGCTAGCAGCAATCTCAAATAGCGCAATCGCAATAAAGCAGAGGTCATTGTTTACCCGCAGTGATAGGAACATGGATTGGTTTCACAGTCTGATACAGAGTGCCTCGCAGCAGATTGCTACATCCAAGGGTAGCTGCCAAGCACTCAGCGTAGGCAACGACGTATTGCCGTTCAATAAACCGGCTGACGCCCAAGGTAGTCCAAAAGCAATCTTTCCCCGAACTCTTCACCGGCAAAAGCGAGCTCGCGATTGATTTCAGGCAATTAACGTCTTTTCCTTCTGAAATGCGGCCATCGCCACCTCACCCGCGCCAATGTCATGCAAAAAGCGTTCTGCAACTGCTAGATGGGCAGGCGCAATCTGAGGCTCAGTGGCGGGTACGGGCGCGGCAACCTGGCTCATGCTACACCCGTTAATTACAAAGAAAATCGCGAAAACAAATACCAGATGCAGCCGGCATGACATATGCGGATCCTCAGTCATTGCATTACCTTCCCTCTATTGAGAAGAATTGGATGAGCTACTGTGAAGGGCGCGCATAAGATGGTGGTTTTTCTGTCTTGGCGGGCTTACCCCAGGCTCTCTGCTCAGCCAACTGATTATGGGTCGGGAAGAATGTCATGTTCGGGTACATTTCTTTCATGACAGCAGTAGTAGGCCCGTAATTGTCGTTCACCTCTTTTACTTCCCAGGCAAACTGGATGGAGTTATACCCGGGGGTACTGGTAGAAACCGCAAAGTAATCGCCAATGTAATAGGCAGCTCCAGGAACCGTCGTCACACTGTCGATCAATCCAAGTGGGGAAGACTTTTTGCTGAGCACCACTCCGTCGGAGTCAGTGAATATAATTTCCGTAAAGGAGCAGGTCGTAGGATTAAGCTTGATTACCTGAATCGGCTGGTCGCGTTCAAAACGAATAGTATATTTTTTGCCGTCTACACAAGAAAAGACAGAACCCATCGTCTGGTGACCATCCAGACCAAGCCATGCCTTCTGGGCATCAATCT
This sequence comes from uncultured Halopseudomonas sp., assembly GCF_963977355.1. Taxonomy (NCBI): domain Bacteria; kingdom Pseudomonadati; phylum Pseudomonadota; class Gammaproteobacteria; order Pseudomonadales; family Pseudomonadaceae; genus Halopseudomonas; species uncultured Halopseudomonas sp. Next base: position 47,690 of record NZ_CAXBOV010000025.1, read on the forward strand.
TGAATTTGCCGTAAAGATACGACTCCTTCCCTGTTAGAACCTCCCCTGGGGTGATCGGCTTGGACCATGAGGCACAGCCTGAAAGGCCGACAAGGCTGATTGCAATCAAACTACGGAACAATGAGTTGTACATTTATCGCCGGACTCCTAGGTACATTGATCTATTTTTATAAAAGCAAATTAAGCATCAATTGATTACATCACTTGAGTGACTATGTCGCGCATTATTGCTACACCCGAGGCACCTAGAAGAGCTTAATATATGGGGAGATAAACCGACGGCATATCCCAATAAACGCTACTGTTTCCGCCAATATCTTTTTTCACATAACCGGGCTCAACACCCATGAAAATGTCCGTGCTAGCCAAGCCCGGATATCGCTGCCTGAGCACCTTGGAGTCGCTTTCATAGGACTCAGTAAAGTCGACTTGAACACCAGTTACCGTCAGTCCCATCCTGTCCGTAGCGGAAAAAACGAATGAACCGATATAAGTCGCTTTTCCCGGCTCAATTATAAAATTGATACTGAACGGTTGCGTTTGCCCGACGTTTGCATATCCGCTTTGGACTGCCCAGTTGGCAATTTCGTATTTACCCGGTGGCAACTCGACTACCTGCAAAGATCCTTTTTTGTCGGAAAAATCACTTTTGGGAGGAATAGGAATAAGCATCATGCCAACACCGGCTTCAAAATACCCTCGTTGATCGTTATACAGACCACGATAGTAAACTCTATAGCCAGAGAGCGGCCCCCTGTACTCGATTGAACCGACAAGCAATCCATTACTGGAATCGCTCGATATAGCGTAATTTTCTGCCACATTGGCCGTCGGTGACGCACAGCCCGAAAATAAAATTATCGTCAGACACACCAAAGCTTTCTTATTGATCATATGTAATCCACAGCTTGGGTAGAGAAGTTTGTTGCAGTCCATTAACCCGCAACAGCATGCGAGTACTTCGGTATCAACCCCTGGCATATCGGCGAACTTCAGCACGCACGAATGATGCGAGAGGCGTCCGGGTCGTTATTGTTAATCAGCACCGAAGCGCGAATGACACTGCCTCTACTCTTCTCCAGTTCCACCGCTAGCGCGTCGGCAAAAGTGGTTTTCCCTGCCCCGTCGATCCCATCGATTGCAACCTGAGTCACAAACGGCCCTTTTATTTCCCTGACCGTTTGGGCGAGCTGAATCAGGATTGAGGAACGGCATGATGCGGGCATTCTACGAGTCTCGCTTCGCATGGAGAGTCGAGCTAAAAAGCTGGAAAGCGGCATAAAGGAATATGACTGCGCCCACGGTCTCTCCTATAACCGAGAGAATCCAGCGCGCGCCTTCAGGGATCGCTCTAAGAAGCTCGTTGAAAAACTCACAGGCAAGGACGTGCTTGGCTCTTGTGGAAGAGCAGTCGCTCAGATACGTCGTTCTCGTAGATGCTGAAGTAATCGCATTGCTGAACAGGATAACGGCCAAAAACAGAAAAACTGTCGCGATTACCAACCGTAAAGCCGGGGAGTACTCAACAACCCCCCTCGGAGAATTTATACGCACTGCATCATTCCTGGCACGGCGGAACCCCCTTTATTCATGTCCTTCTCAAGGGGCAACAGACCCTTGCGACTCAGGCGTACTCGAACCGGTCGGGGCTGACGAAGGCCTGGCGGGCTTTTCCGACTCCTGCTTATCAAACACCTTCCCGTCGATAATCGAGCGCGGGTCCATGTGCTCAAGCCCCACCTCCTTGAGGATGGAATCTAGCAGGGGCACATTGGCGCGGTGTTTCAGCATGGCATTGACCAATTGGTCCGACAGGTTTGAGCTGCTGCCCTGGTTACTGCCTTCCCCTGCGCCGCCACCGTTAAAACCGGGGGCGCCACTGATGTCGAAAATCTTGATACTGTCGATTTTCTCAGCTGGCTTCATCGCTTGTTCCATGATCCTGGGCAGTTGGGCGATCATCTCCATCTTCTCGGCAAACGCTACCTGTTCAGGACTCAGCAGGTTCTTCGCCTCGTTGAGCTGCCGTGCCCCTTCGGCTTCGGCTTCGGCTTTGACCTTGATTGCACCCGCTTCAGCATCGGCAGTCACCCGAATAGCATCGGCATCGTCAGATGCTGCAGCCTTGCGCGCTTCCGCCTCGACTGTAACGCCAATAGCTTCGCGCTCGGCACTTTCCTGCGCCTTGATAACCACGATGCGCTTTTCCCGTTCGGCGCGAGCGGTCTCGCGCACGGTAATCACGCCCTCTTCCTTGGCGACCGCTTGTGCCCGGGCGTCATCCGCCTCGGCTGCAGCCCTTGACTCGTCCTTGGACTTTTCAGCAACAGCAATTTTCTGGTCCTGGCTGGAAAGCTCAAGGCGTTTGCTTTTCTCGATGTCGCGATTCTGGGTTTCTTCTTCCATGGCAATACGGGCCAGCTCGACAGCACGATTGGCAGTAATATCCGCCTCTTCCGCTTCGCGACGGCGTTCGGCAGCCACACGCGCAATGTCGGACTGCTGACTGGCACGGCGGTTCTCGATCTGTTGAGTCTGCTCCAGCCGTGCGAACTCCTCGTCCTGCTGGATGCCGAGCTTGCGCTTGGCGGCATCGGTCGATTTCATCTGAATCTCGACCATGGTTTCCTGTTCAATGTCGTTGCGTATCTTGCGTCGTGATTCGAGCTGCTCGGTCAACTTGGTCAGACCCTCGGCGTCGAATGCATTCTCGGCATTGAAGAACTCCTTGGCGGTCTGATCCAGCCCGGTCAGGGAAACAGACTCGAGCTCAAGGCCGTTCTTGAACAGATCCTCCGCGCAGCTGGTCTGCACCTCCTGCACAAAGGACACGCGCTCCTCATGCAACTGTTCCATGGTCATGCCCGCAGCCACTGAGCGTAATACATCCACGAACTTGCCTTCGATCAGCTCCTTGAGTTCCTCAGGACGCTGGGTCCGTGCGCCGAGTGTCTGCGCAGCCGTCGCGATGGACTCGTTATCCGGTTTGACCCGCACATAGAACTCGGCGGTGACATCCACACGCAACCGATCCTTGGTGATCAGCGCCTGGTCATTTGAACGCCTTACCTCCAACCGCAGGGTGTTCATGTTCACATAGATGATTTCATGCAGTACGGGAAGCACCATCGCGCCACCGTCCTTGATGATCTTTTCCCCACCAAAACCGGTCCGTACGAAGGCCCGTTCCTTGTTAGCGCGGGTGTAAAGCCGCGCCAGGATAATCCCGATAACCACAAGGGCTACAAAACTGATCCCGGCGACAATCAGTATAAAAGCGAGGTTGCTTGCATTTCCCATTGCTCATTTCCTTGTTTTTTATTCGTTATCCAGTCTTCAGGCAGCGCCTTTTATGACCACAAACTGATTACCTTCCCGCCTCACTATCAGCAGGGGAATGCCCGGCCCGAAGGGACCGTGACCCTCCTCAGCGAAGACCATCACGTAATGTGTCTGGCCATGTTGATCACGCACTCGCGCTTCGGCTGCCTGGCCTGTGCTCGACTGACCGATAGTGACCACCGCTTCCCGGCCGATGAGCGTTTCAAGGGATATGGATGAGGTTTCGTTCTTGGGCATGATGACTTCCAGCCCCGCTGCCCCCCAGCGGGTGAACGGCAGTGCCACGAGAAAGGCCAAGGGCACCGACAACAGCACAGGCAGTATCACACCGAACACGCTACTCATGACAAAATTCAAGGCCAGACCCACGCAGCCAAAAGCGCTCAGCAAGATCACCAGCAGCATCAGAATGGGAACCTTGCCTACCTTCAGCCAGCCCAGCAGTCGAGACAGCGCCGAGTTAGACCCCGCATCCGCGACTTCAAAATCTGTACTGACCTCAAATTGGGGTATGAGGGAATCGAGCATATTGCCCAGACCGAAGCCCAGCACGGCGCCAACACCCTCAAACAACCCGATGATCAGCATCAATGCCAGCGCTGTGGAAAAAGGAATATTGGCGTCTGTCAGCAGGAGATCGAGCACCTCAGCTTTCCTTTTTCAGCGCCGCTAGGCGCTCAGCCACTCGATTCTTGCGATGCAGCTCTTCCAGCTCCGCCCGTGACGAAGCATCGGCCGTCTCCGCCGCGGTAGGTAGACCGGTGACAGATGCCTTGACCCTGGCAACGGCGCCGCCTGCCTTCTCCACACGACGCTCAACTGAAGATCCGGGAGCAACGCCGCCAGCCTCCCCCGATAGCTGTCCCTTATCCTGACGCTTGCGGTCGCGGATCAACTGCAGGTCACGTTCCATTTCATCGCGCTTGGAACGCAGCCCTGCCAAATAATGGGCGAGCTTCTGCTCCTCCTCCTGGGTAGTGGCAACCAGGCCTTCGATAATGGGCAAGCGGTCCTCTATGCCCACCAGCTCCCCTGCACCTGCTTCGGCAAGATCTTCACGACCTTGCACCAAGGCAGTCTGAATCTGGGCCTTAAGATTGGCAGCACGATCATTAAGCGACGACAGCTCACGGTTGGCATTGTGCCTATTGGCCTGCTTACGTCCGATTTCGGCGCGCACCTCATCAATCGCGCCATCCACCTCTTCAATCGCCTGACGGGCTACCACCTCCGGTGCAGCATTTTCAGCCGCATCAACCACAGTGGTAAAAGTACCGCCAACCAGACGGGCCACCCGGCCCAGTAATGACTCGCTCATTGGTGTATCTCCTTATGGGGGTCATCCATTTATTGTTTTCGTTAACAAGACGAGCACCCGACCCTGTTCCCGGATATATGGAAGCATTGCGTTAGAACAAGTTTGAAAGGAGTGCAGGCGGTCCTTGCCTGAAGGCGGGATAAGACTTGCACTCCTTTGCATGAGTCGAGATTAATCCACAGAGCTACAGGGCGTCCAAGAAAATTTGCGCTCGCGGTAATTTGCTTGCGACTAACAACGTTCCGGCATGTGCAGAGATGCTGGTTACTGGACCAGCCCCTGCTCCCGAGCCATGGCCATCGCTGCCTGAGGGCCTGTCCAGAGGGAGGGCAAGATGATGAGCGACACAGCAATAGCCGTCGGCACAATAAACTGCCTCTTTCGGTCGGGCCGGGCAAAGAATTTTATATGCCCAGTGCCACGACAGTTAGCGTAAAAAAGGCGAATCACACTATCCTTTATTGTTGCCGAGCGATGTTCCGGAATGTAATCAAATACATCCGCTCTGGTGATACCAACAGAGACTGGACACGGTCATGTGAGAAGGCGCGATCAATATTTATCTGAGCCTAGCCTGATTACCTACTCCGTTTATAATTCAATGGTAGTTATCGATGCGTATGCTCTTAAGGGGGAAGTCTAGCGCCCTGAATCGCCCATAACTCATACTCGCATTGCGAAATTCGGCTAACAAGAAACGCTCGCCAGAAATTGCAAAATCCCGCCGAAGCGGGATCGATAAATGCTCATAGGCGGATAGCGGCAATTGCCACCGCGATATTATCAAACCCCGTTAACCGGCTGCTCCGGATTTCCCAAACAACAGTCTTGTGAATCGTTCTCGACCCAGTTCTTCGGCAATAACAGCAAGCGTATTGTACAGGGCAAGGAAAGTTAGCAGTTGAATGTGAGTACCCCAGAACCGGGCCCAATGGATCTCCTCAGCCAACTTGTCGAGTCCGACGACAAAGGATCCTTCACTGCGAGCCAGCGGTATCACTTCCTCCAAAAACTGAAACAGCAGCGCCACAAGGGCATAGACAATGGTTCGTCCGACTATGAGCGCTATCCTGGATTTGTTGTCGAAGTGGTGCCAGATAGGAAGCGCATCCGCGATGAGTACAGATTTTCCAATAATCAAAGCACCGAGAATCGCGGCAGCGTAGGTGAGTGCACCAATGCCGCTCTCTAGAGACATTAAATTTCTTGTTAATACGATCACACAAAAAACCACCATGAAGAATAATGTCGGGGCCAACATTTCCAGAAATTCTTTCTTTACGAATGAATATATCTTTCTCACTGGTCAAGACCTCCATAGTAAAAAGTTTTCTTATGAGCACCATATAACAGGATTAGTGGGCTACGAAGAAAATTATAAGTGTTAATTGTCAGTACCTACTCAATTTATCTTCACTTTTAACTCGAAGCATTGAGGTCAACTTAACATTGGGCTCAACCAAACTCTCCGAGAGAGGTTCAGAAAGTCCTTTAGCGATGCTGTGCACTCATTGATTATCGCAGACCGGGCCTGGTCGTTCAGTTATCGTCTGATTCTGCCAGTTCTGACAATCGAAAAAATTGGCCCCAAATGAACATCAATGGAAAATCTTCATCTGACCCCGTTTTCCCCTCTGAAGGCGGGAGAAGACTCGCATTCCTTTGCGTGATTCGAGATTAATCCACAGAGCTACAGGGCGTCCAAGAAAATTTGCGCTCGAAGTAATTTGCTTGCGACTAACAACGTTCCGGCATGTGCAGGGATGCCGGTTACTGGATCAGCCCCTGCTCCCGAGCCATGGCCATCGCTGCCTGAGGGCCTGTCCAGAGGGAGGGCAAGATGATAAGCGACACAGGAATAGCCGTCAGCACGATAAACTGCTGCAACACACCGATCTGCCCTGCCCCCATGTACAGCAGAATGGCCGCCATCAAGGCCATTGCCCCACCCCAGAAAACCCGAAGCCAGGGGCTAGGCTCGTCGTGACCCGCACCTACCATCGCGATCGAATAACTCATGGAATCGCCAGTGGTGGCGACAAAAATAGTCGTCAGAAGCAGGATCGCCGCTGCCATCCAGGTACCACCAGGAAGTGCCTGTGCCACCGTCAATGTCGCCACGTCAAAACGGAAGCTATTCAGCGCCTCGGTAAGATCAAAGGTGCCGTTTAGCTGATGATAAATCCCGGACCCCCCAAGCAGAGTAAACCAGATCGTTGTAGCAATCGGCGCCAAGACAGCCACTGCAAGGATAACTTCTCGTACGGTTCGACCTCGGGAAATCCGCGCTACAAAAACGGCCATCAAGGGTGTATAGCCAATAAACCAGGCAAAGAAAAAAACAGTCCACCACTTCATCCACCATGCAGGGGCTGTCTCTGCGGTCATCGTCGCCATGGCAAAAAACGAAGTGGCGTATTCACCCATTGACTGGGTATAGCTATTCACCAAAAACAAGGTCGGACCAAAGATGAAGATAACCGCAGCTATGGCGAGTGCCAGGAGCACATTGAAACGACTGAGCAATTGAATACCCTTGTGCAAACCGGTCATTGCGGAGGTCATATACACACCCGCGAGAACAAGCAGCACCGTCAACTGGGTTCCAAATCCATCAGTCACACCAAAGAGTTCGTGCAGGCCAAAGCTCATTTGGGTGGCCAGAAACCCGATAGGGCCAACGGTTCCAGCAACAACGGCAATCACGCAGAAAGCATCGATCACGCCACCAAGACGGCCCTGAATCAATCTTTCACCCAAAACAGGATAGAGCAGCGTTCGTGGCTGGAGGGGCTTACCCTGATCGTAATGAGCACGGCTCAACACCAACGCTGTAAGTGAGCCCAACACTGCCCAGGCAAGAAATCCCCAGTGGGTGAATGATTGGGCTAAGGCAGGCGCAACTGCGGCAGAAGTCCCCGCTTCAGTATCGAATGCAGGCGGCGTGACTACAAAATGGTAAACAGGCTCACCAGCAGCGAAAAAAACACCGCCGCCCGCCAGCAACGTACACATGATCATCGACAACCAACGAAAACGCCCTATCTCGGGGACATCCAACCCGCCTATGCGAGCTGCTCCAGCTCTGCTGAGCGCAACACCAACCGCTATAAAAAACGTCAATAATAGAAGTACCTGGAAAAAGGAACCCAGATAAGCTGCGGTCCAGGAAAAGCCTTGGCCAATTAAGCCTGCCACATATTCACTATCGACAACGGATGCGCCAACAAATAACAGAATGAAGCCAACAGTGAGCAACAACACCACCGGATCACTGCTGCTACGCACATCAACCGACTTGGTTCGCGGAACTGATTCAGATTGTGAAGTCATGAAAGCTGCCTCTTTCGGTCGGGCTGGGTGAGGAATTTCATATGCCCAATGCCACGACAGTTAGCGTAAAAAAGGCGACCCACACTACCCTTCATTGTTGCCGAGGGATATTCCGGAATGTAATCAAATACGTCCGACCTGGTGATACCAACAGAGACGGGACAAGGTCATGCGAGAAGGCGCGATCAATATTTATCTGAGCCGAGTCTGATTACCTGAGTTCTACCCCGTAACTGCGGAAATGTTTGGAAGCCCGGCAGGATCGGCTGATGGACTGACGCCGGACCGGGAATGGACTTAAAAGGTTTAATATACACATAGCTACCAGCCCCACCACCGCTCAACCTTAAGAATGCCACGCCAAATACCCCCGAGAATAGATGGAAACAGTTGAGGAAATAGCAACGCTATTAAGGCAAATACAATGATACAGACGACCAGATAACTACTGCTTAAGAACCCATCATAAAAGTAGGCCAGCTGCTTGTTGACTCCAAACCAGATCAACGCTGCGGTGGGAACAGAGAATATTAAAGACGCAAAGAGACCTATCAATCGCGATTCAAGAGAGCCTCTTTGGCTACGATTTCTTGTCATTTTGAGCCACTACTCCTTTTATATAACCCCCAGCAGTCGTCCCGATTTGTAACCGCGGCTCAGCGGTTGCTGTGCAGCCGATTGTTAAAGGATTAGCAACCACCATCACCCCCACCAGAGTCTCCGCCGCCAAGGAAACCACCGGACGATCCGTTTCCGCCTGATGAGGATGAGCACCCTTTGATTCTAGTTGCTATCCAGATTATGAAGGCCAGCAAAACGAAGCCGAAGATGAATGGAGCAAGGAAACCGGTGATTATGGAGTCTGAGGTCAAATCAATGACCTGCCATAGCCCCCAAAGAACAGATGCATAGCCTAAAAACCATTTCATAAACCCATCCCTACGTGGATCTGCATTGAAGGTTTTTAACGCCAGGGCTCAGCGGCCGTTTTGGGGGCGCAACCGCGCCGGAAAAACGGTCCGGTGCAGCCCCTTGTTAAGCATTGGTTCTCGAAAGCCGGACGATATCCTGGTACATTGCCGTAAAATCACCATAGATATCCTTATCCGCCTCATACAGGTTTTGATTACCTGCCACAAACTGCAAATCCGGCAATAGCTCAGAGATTATCGGCTGAACGCTTTCAGGTTCTTTTCGCAGTTTCTCTAAGACAAGGCCGATAAAACAACTCGCAGCATCCGACGACTCATAAAGCTCGAAATCCTGGCGAATGACATAGTCTCGAAGCCCAAAAATGTAGTATTGGAAGGCTCCGCGAGGCATAAATCGAATTTCGTCCGTTCGCTCTATTACATTTTTCCTAAATGCGGGCTGCATTTCCTCATTGGTCTTTCCGTAAAAGGTCTTGTATGCATATTTGGCATCAAGATCTTTCTCGTACCCAGCCCACTCTTCTTCCGTCGGAATCCGTTTCATAGTCTATTGGGCTTAACGCCTGGCACACGTGCCGATTTGTAGCCGCTGACCGGCGGAAAAGCGGTCACTGTGCTGCCGCTTGTTAGTCGTCTTGAAACTCTGATCTCAGCCATTCGAGCTCAGAGAGGATTATTTTTTCTAGGTTTTTGATGACCCATTCACCTCCAGCCGACAGCAGAATCCCGCACGCATATGGGAATATCATCTCTCGAATCTGTGAAAAGTGGCCAGTAATTCTCTCTTTTTTCGTTAAGTCATGCAGGACTTTAGTATGCCAGGATTCCCGTGGCTGATAATATTCAATATCGTCTATCGCTTGTTCAAATACCCAGTCAATGTCGTTGATATCTAGGTTTGGATTCGACTCGAAGAGCTCATGAATTATTCTTGTCGCTTTGTCGGTCTCTTTTGATTCAATATGTATGAAGGCCAAGAAGGCTAAAGCTTCCTTTTTTGTACCCCATGCCCCACTATTTTCCGAATAGAACATGTCAAACGCAAAGCTGCCCAAAAGATCCCGAGCCTGATTTGTGTCCCCGACAGAGTACAAATAAATCGAAAGTTCAAGTGCCTTTCCTGATTCAGATTCCCGATTAAGGTTTATTCCAGCAGCCAAGCTTTTAATCAAACGCCTGATCGGTGCTTTTTGCGAGCTTTCTGCGGCTAGCTTCAATTGATGCTTCATCGAAGGCTTTCTCCCAAGATGACTAACGCGGAGCGCACCGGCGCACTTTAGTGCGTCCGAGTGACGCGAATTGTTAAGTGATTACTCCCGACTCTCAAGGGTGACTCGGAGTGCCTCAGCGCCTTTATGAAGCAGGTTTGGATCAGGACCAAACGAAACCATCAATTGCATTTTTTCACATGCTTTCTTGTAAGGCCCGCACCAGAGTCGACTCTTTCCAGTAAAGTGAGCCTTCAACATTAGCCAAATCGCTTTGCTCGTACTGTAACCAAAAACATCTTTTATTACCCTGGTCACAAAGTCGACGCCATTAATAGGATCATTGTGCAGTACCACCGCGTAAGTTCCGGGCTCTTCACGCTGAAACATTTCATCCAGTTTTTGATCAAGAGCATTCTTCGAAGAGAGATCCAACTCTTGATCAAGATCGAAATACCAGATACTCATCTGTCCCATTCACTTAACGCCCGGCTCACGCGCCGGTTTGTAGCCGCGGAGCGGCGGAGAAGTAGTCCCGTGCAGTGACTTGTTAAATGGATATTCAATATTCGCAATCTTGTTGCTCATAGTTGTAACGACCACCCATGTCCATGCAGGAATCAACGCTCCAAAACTCTGAATAGTGCTCCCTAACTAATAAGGCCAGAGATACGGCGGCTAAAACGAGCGCCAGTTTAGCTAATTTTTTGCTTTTCTTTAAAGCCGCAGCGATGAAAAGAGAAATAGCGACTGGTACGAGCAGTAAGCCCGTAAAGAGCATCAAATATTCAACGATTGCTTCCATTCTTCCTGCCATTTAACGTATAGCTTTGCGGCAATTTTGTAACCGCGAAGCGGTGGAGAAATTGTCCGGCAAAAGCACCTTGTATGGATAATTTCTGCTGTGTTTGGGTAAATTGAGGCCCACCCCCGACGGCCATCGGGGGTCTTCATGCAGCAGCTCGAAATAGCGACGGCTCCTCTTTTGAGAGACCGGTAACAAGTGTGCAGCGCTGCATGACTCTGAAGCGATAACTCGGACAGTCATCGGGGCCTCGAGCCCGTATAGCAAGGCAGAGTCAGCTTATTATGAACAATTCAGAAAACCAAACCCTGATCAACACTGGTGTCGACGTTGGCAAAGCAAACCTCGATATCGCCCTACATCCATCCGGTGAGTTTTTACCATTCCGAACAGCCAGATCCATGTCCGCGAGCTGGTAAAAATCTTCAAGGGCTTCCCCATCGAGCGGATCGTGGTAGAGGCGACAGGACGCCATGAGCATGCCCTGGTCCAGGCCTGCAGTCAGGCTGGTTTGCCCATCATTGTGGTCAATCCCATCAGCGTAAGGCGTTATGTCCAAGCCATCGGCGTGTTGGCAAAAACCGATCGCATCGACGCTCAGGTCATTGCCAGATATGCCGCAACACTAAAGCCAGAAATTAAGCCTATCCCCGATAAAACCTCTCAGAAAATCAGAGATTTATTGGCTAGACGCAGCCAACTCATGGAGATGTCCACCATGGAGAAAAACCGGCTGCAGATCCTGCCCAAATCACTTCACAGCTCGATCAAGAGCCTGCTCAAGACGCTCCAAACCCAAATCAAGAGCATCACCCGCCAAATCGAGCAGGAGGTTGCCAAAGTGGATCATTGGCAAACCAAAACGGACATCCTGACCAGCGTACCGGGTGTCGGCAAGGTACTTGCCTTCACACTGCTGAGCGAGCTTCCCGAGCTAGGTGAACTCAATCGAAAAGAAATTGCAGCATTGGTCGGTGTTGCACCCATCAACCGAGACAGCGGCAAGCTGACGGGCAAGCGCCGGATACGTGGTGGTCGTCATAGAGTCCGGACAGTGATGTTCATGGCCATGCTGTCGGCGATCCAATGCAACCCGGTATTCAAGCAGTTCTACGAGCGTCTGAAAGCCCAGGGAAAGCTCCCAAAGGTGGCTCTAATTGCGTGCATGCGCAAGATGGTTGTAATGCTCAACACCATGGTGAAAAACCAGGAGCCGTGGCGTGAAAAAACGTCCTAATTTAGGTCGTTGACACCACAGTCACTTGTTAGGCATTAGACTTTCTCCGCTCAATGTAGTGGAAAGCTAACCAGAGAAGAGTGGCAACGATAGTAGAATAAAAAAATGAAAATATTGGAAAGATAATGACTGCAAATCCGTTGCGACCACCATCACCTATGTATGACTGCATCAGCCTTTGTTCCCCCTCAGTCCAAGAAGCTTCCTCCTCCTCGGACCAAAAACCATCCCCATCACGGTCTAAGACTGCAATTTCTTGATCTAGCACCCAATCGTTATACGCCAAATTAGCAATCACCACGCCGCTCATAAGAGCTGCGGAGAGGAAAATTGTTAGTACCAAACCTCGCTTGCTGTCAAAGCGCCCACGTATCGGGTAAGCAAGCAAAAATGGTACGAACAAAAGCGCAATTAAAGTTGCAATGTACCAAATCTCATATGAAGTCATTGATGTGCCTAACGTGTGAACTCATGGGCCGGTTTGTAGCCGCGAAGCGGCGGAGAGCCGGTCCCATGCAGTGATTGGTTATGAATTGGCAACACAACCACCAGGCTTATGAACCCGTGTAGCCGAAGCCGGATACTTGCCTAGCAATTGAGCTGGGCGGATAGGCCGAGACACAAAACTGCCCCCGCAGTTGGGGCATTGCTGGTTCAGCACCCCTGAGGCGCAAGACTCGCAAAAGGTGCACTCGAAGGTACAAATCAAAGCCTCGGTCGATTCCGGCGGCAAGTCCTTATCGCAGCACTCGCAATTGGGCCTCAACTCAAGCATCGCGCTCTCCGTGCTGATTCATAACGCAGAGTGCAGCGGCATTTTGGTTGACGTGGAGTATTGTGTAAGATGGCGAAGCCATACACAATACGAAGCGACGACCAAAATGTCCGCTGGCACGTATTGTTATATTTATTCCAATCCGTCAGTTTTGACACCGGTAAAATCATCCCAAGATTTTGCATACTCTTTGCTTTTAGTACCCAGTAAACTAACAAAATGAGAATATTTAAACTCATTATCGTTTGACGCAGTATTTTGCAAATTCTCAATAAAACAAGTACAGGCAGCGTTTGAAACGTTGCTGTCACCGTCTGAAACGAATAGCTCAATAAGTTCAAATAGCTCTACCGACCTATTATATTCAGAATCAACAAATTCCTTTACTACTAGGCTCGATAATAAAGAAAGAAGGCTATGCGCTGAAATTCTACCGCAACTGCCTTTTTCAGGAACCCACTCATCAGCCTCGGAGACCAGATAATCCCTAGCTTTTGGGTATGTATCTATAATTAGCTGTAAAACTTCTTGCTCGTTAATCATGGGATATCGACTTAAATATAAAGCCCGGCTCAACGCGCGAATTTTTGATGGCGGCTTTTGTGCGCCTTTCTGCACGAAAGGTGACAGCGGAAATTCGTCCGTTGCAGCCGATTGTTAGAAGTCATTTTAACCGCATCTGCTCGACCCATAAGTTAGTGACGCCTCTATAATGGTCTCGTATCCTGTCTTCCACATGGTTAGCTGCCCAGACAGCACACCGCTCAAGATGCTCACACTCATCTCTAGAAGAAGGACGAATTTCCCCTCCTTCATAAATTTCAAACCTACCAGGGTCGAGTGTATCTTGAATAAATCGAGGAACATGCTTCAAATTCTCTTCGCGTACCGGTTCTTTTGCCATCTTGACCCAGCGGCCATCTAAAACTGCGGTGTCATGGACTGGCACACGGAATAGAACTCCAGAAGTCAAGATTTCCGGAGGGGTTAGATCAACTCGGTCTTTGGTGTCAAAGAATACCATCTCAGTGTCAGCTAAAATCTGCGCGTGTACGCTGTAATCCTCTATCGGAACCACGACAATTGCGCCTACTGTTCTTTGCTGCCGCTTACCCATAAATACCTTCTAACGCCCAAACTCACGGGCCAGTTTGTAGCCGCGGAGCGGCGGAGAAGTGGTCCCGTGCAGTGACTGGTTAGCAACTGATCTATCGATCAAATGTATCATGATGCACATATAAAGGAGCTTGGGTCCGTCTCCAAGCAAAAAAACATGCGCTAGCGAAAAATATCGCGAGTCCTAGTAGCAAATTCCCCCATAAAACCATTGCCGCTACCAGCAATATGAGGAACGCCAGTTCTACGAAAATGAACAACAACAACTCAGCAAACCAACCTCGACTCATATACGCAATTGATGAGCAATGGGGGCATGTCAGTACGGAGCCCATGAAGGCATGACGCCATAGTTGAAACTGAGTGTATGCGGGCTTACCGCAAGACGGGCATGGTCGGATCATTCTCAATTCCGTTTCCAAAGGCTTCGGAGCAAAGGGTTGCTAACGCCCGGCACACGTGCCGGTTTGTAGCCGCGGGGCGGCGGAGAAGCGGTCACAGTGCTGCCGCTTGTTACGTTGCATTTACACAGACCTGATTATTAAAGAACAGAACTAAACTGCGTGCCGTAGTCACCTTTCCATAGTAGGGATTGCTGTAAAAGTTATCCAGGCTACAACCGGTTCTTTGAGCGATCTCTTCCATTAGATCGAGGTCGAGGTCATCCTCATCAAGTTTTAATGTGTCGAATAAATTATCAGAAGCCTTTATGGGTACTTTGTGACTTGTAGGTAGTGCTAACTGAAGCTGTTCATACGTTGCTCGTATTACCCAAGTATCAACGACGTTCGGATCGAACTCTCTAGCGAATTCGCATATCGACAAACCTGCCCGATCTCTACAAAGACTTCCAAAATACTTTTCGATCTTTGGTTGCTCTAATTTGCTCCAAACGAATATCAGAAGAGCTATACCGGCCACAGCCACAAGAAAGACCGGCTTGAAAATGACAATAGTGATTGCCACCCCAACCAAGATCGTCAAAGCAGGTTTATTTACCCCCTCAGGCTCATACTTAGGCATAAATCTAGAGGCTAGCTTCATGGTTCACCTTGCGACGTAACGCCCGGCACACGTGCCGATTTGTAGCCGCGGAGCGGCGGAGAATCGGTCACTGTGCTGCCGATTGTTATGTGTTTAGGTGGCATAAAAATGAAAACCAAAACTAAGAGCTAAGCAAAAAATGGTTGAACCCAAAATCAACCCTGCAGCTTTCGCAGGTACTTCTGCTACTGGGTGCCTATACTTTTGCTGCTGGCCAAACACAGTTGTATGAGTTCGTAACCCGTAGGGTGCGAACACCATGAAATAGCCCATAGAACCTACAGCGATCGAAAATCCAAGCCAACCAAAGGAATTCGAAACGGTAACTTCGTTTATGGCACATATAATGGCCAAGTAAATCGTCAAAATTAATAGTAGTGCGTAGATGGTGCTTTTCATCTGCTTTTACACATAACGCCCGGCACACGTGTCGATTTGTAGCCGCGGAGCGGCGGAGAAGCGGTCACCGTGCTGCCGCTTGTTAGGCCTTGCTGGTCTGTGGAACATACGCGGCCTCGAACTGAGGAAGATCGTCGTTGATGGCCCACCAATTGGCCTTCGATCCTGTGTAAAAATGAGCCACGGGCTTTGACGCCAACGGCTCATTGATCAGCCCCGCGCGAATTCGAAGCACACCAGGCAGAGCGTCTTTTTTACTGTAGATTGGCGATCCGCACGTACTACAAAAAACTCGCTGTTTACCAGGCGACGCCTCAAACGATCTAAGCAGCTCAGTGCCGCTATCCAACTGGAAAGCAGCTTCTTTGACAGGTGTATTTGTTGCGAACGGTGTGCCCTGCGCTTTGCGGCATTGGGAGCAATGGCAAACTTGGATGGGTTCTAGCTCGCCATGAATCTGAAAGTGGACTCCGCCACATAAGCAGCTACCTGTGTACATACTGCCTCCGTTTTGCCTAACGCCCGGCTCACGCGCCGGTTTGTAGCCGCGAAGCGGCGGAGAATCGGTCGTCGTGCAGCCGATTGTTAGGTGGTTTATTCTCTGTAGATCACATTACCATCTAAATCATAGACTTCTTCATATTGCAGGAGGCATGATAAAAACTCATTAAAGGTATTTGCTATCACAAGACTATTACCGCTATCGGTTTCTGTGATCATCACTTTAGGAGCAATTGAGGAATCACTATAGTCTAAGACTAACCAAGTATGGCCATCACCATCGATCGGAACATACGTACTTGGCAGACCCCACTCTCTGCTAGAACTAATTGAGTTATATATAGAGCTCTCGGAATTTGGGTCTATGCTTGCAAAAGTACCTATTTCATAAAAACCTTCACCAAAATAATATTTTATAGCCTTATTTTCACAAGGCGGCAACTTAACTATTTTAGTGCCTTCTGAATCAAGTAACCTCACGTACTCTTCCGGCAAAATGAACCCGTACTGTTCTGTGAAGGATTTAAGAGCTTCTTCACTTGTATAAACTCGATAGTTTTCAATCTCACGAACATCGCCACATTCAGAGCAGACAAAGTAAGCTGTGCCGTCAACAATGTCTGGGCTTGACAGTTCTTTTCTACAACATCTCATGCTCTGATACTCGGTCACCTAACGTAAAGTGCAGCGGCAGTTTGTGGAGTGGCGGTTTGTGCTAGCGTAGCGACAAGCACAAAAAAAGCCACGGAACAAACTGTCCGACTGGCACGTATTGTTAGCTCTGGGCATCATATCCAAGATACCCAAAAAACCATTCCTGCATGTACTCTGAGAACGTAGCAGCCAGCACTTCCGAATGAGTTGATTCAGGAAGATGTGGTTCATAGTTCACGATGGCGTATTCATCACCAATCGTCGGGATGTTGATGTTAAAGCAGAATGCTCCATCTTCATGCTTCTTTAGGACCCACAAATAATCAGGAACAACATATTGATCTTTGAACTCATCACGCATGAACATGGTGTCGGCATAGATTCCTCCGCTCGACATTGCTAGCGGATCATCCTCAACGATCCCAGAGATCCCTGCGTCCATGGCATAGATTGCTCCAAATTCCTTCAAGAAGTTGCGGTAAGAGCTGGGCAGTTTAGCCCCAATTGCTTGTTCTATTACTATAATTGCCAACTCCGAAGCACCTCCTGAAATCCAAACCTCATCACCTTGCTGATTTGATCTGTCTATCAGGCTCTGAATACTCATACTTTTCCTTGCTAAGGTTGTGATGCTAACGCCAAAAGCAGGGGCAGACAAAACACGCAGCGGTTTGGCTGTCCCTCTGGCTGGCCTTGTTACGTTTTTTCTTGCAGGATGGCGATAACATTAGATAAGTCCTGTTTACCCAGACTATGTATACATTTTGCAAACTCTAGGCTCGCGAGCCCATTACAATATTTAATGCCTTCGCGCTGGACCTCGATATTGGTACTCGCGCCCCTCTTTAATAGAAAACTCACTAGCTCTGGTGAGTTAGCTAAGATTGCACCATTTAAGGCTGTGTAGCCATGGTACTTAGCATTTATATCAGCACCTTCTTCGACAAAGCGATTTATAAGAACTAATATTTCTTTATTGTTGAAATTACCTAGATCATAGCCCGTGGCTACATAAGGTACAGGCGGTGATCCTTCAATTTCTTGGTTGGCTAGCGAGTAGCCAGACAACTCCAAATAGGCTTTTGCCACAAAACTCGGTATTTGTTTGTATGAATCATCAGTAACGATGGCCAGTACAGGGCGAGATGTATCAGCCGCTAAGAAGCTCCATGCGTAAAGTCCGTAACCAAATATGCATACTACAAATGTAATGATGATCTTTTTCATGGCTCTAAGAAACGTAACGTAGAGCTTTGCGGCAATTTTGTAGCCGCGAAGCGGTGGAGAAATTGTCCGACAAAAGCGAATGGTTAGAAATGCCTCAGCCGCCAGCCAACCCCAGAGCGTAGACGCTGCCAAAGCCTAAGAACAAAGAGATTGCGGCCAAACCCATATGTTTTAAAAAATCGTAACGCTTAGATATCACTGATACCCAAACGGCTACCACGGGTTCTACCCCGTTACTGCGGACACTTTTGAAAAGAGGCACAATGTGCCA
>NZ_CAXBOV010000026.1:0-63971 GCF_963977355.1 uncultured Halopseudomonas sp.
ATGATCAACAAGGTCTCCTACATGGTTCGGGTAGAGGGTTAAGACATGAAACTGAATGATCTGAGTTCCGCGCCGGGTGCACGCCGTGAAAAGCTGCGCGTCGGCCGCGGTATTGGTAGTGGTCTGGGCAAGACAGCCGGCCGTGGTCACAAAGGTCTGAGCTCGCGTTCCGGTGGCACCGTTGCCCCCGGTTTCGAGGGTGGTCAGCAGCCTTTGCACCGTCGTCTGCCAAAGTTCGGCTTCACCTCCAAGATTGCCATGGTCACTGCGGAGATCCGTACCAGCGAGCTGAACAAGCTGGACGCCGACGTAATTGACCTTCAGGCGCTCAAGGATGCCAATATCATTGGCAACAAGTTTGTACGTGCCAAGATCGTCCTCTCCGGTGACGTGACCAAAGCGGTCAACGTCAAAGGGCTGATGGCCACCAAAGGTGCGCGTGCAGCAATCGAAGCAGCTGGCGGCAAGTTCGAGGAATAAATGGCTAAGCAAGGCGCTCTCTCAGGAATCAAACAAGGCGGCCTGACCGAACTTTGGACGCGTCTGCGTTTTCTGTTCCTGGCGATCATTGTCTACCGCATCGGGGCGCATATCCCGGTACCGGGTATCGACCCTGATCGTCTGGCCGAGCTGTTCAGACAAAATGAGGGGACGGTTCTTAGCCTGTTCAACATGTTCTCGGGTGGTGCATTGGAGCGGATGAGTATCTTCGCCCTGGGCATCATGCCGTACATCTCTGCATCGATCATCATGCAGTTGATGACGGCTGTGAACCCCACCCTTGAGCAGTTGAAGAAAGAAGGTGAGTCGGGAAGGCGCAAGATTGCCCAGTACACGCGGTATCTGACGCTGATTTTGGCGTTAGTACAGGCGGTCGGTATGTCTGTTGGCCTGGCCAGTCAGGGTGTGGCATTCGATATTGGTTTTGGCTTCTATTTCATAGCGGTCACCACCTTTGTTGCCGGTGCGATGTTCATGATGTGGCTTGGCGAGCAGATCACTGAACGGGGTATCGGCAACGGTATTTCGATGCTGATCTTCGCGGGTATTGTTGCTGGTTTGCCAAGTGCAATCGGGCAGTCCTTCGAAGCTGCAAGGCAGGGCGACATCAACATCTTCGCCTTGATTGCTATCGCATTACTGGCAATCGGTCTGGTGGCATTCGTGGTCTTTGTTGAGCGTGGACAGCGGCGGATTACCGTCAATTACGCCAAGCGTCAGCAAGGTCGCAAGGTGTTTGCTGCGCAGACCAGTCACTTGCCGCTGAAAGTGAATATGGCAGGTGTGATCCCGGCGATTTTCGCCAGTAGTATCCTGTTGTTCCCGGCGTCATTGGGTACGTGGTTTGGTCAGGGTGAAGGCATGGGTTGGCTGCAAAGCATCTCCCAGTCGCTTGCTCCGGGCCAGCCGCTGAATATCATACTGTTTACAGCAGGGATCGTTTTCTTCTGCTTCTTCTATACAGCTTTGATGTTCAACCCCAAGGACGTGGCAGAGAACCTCAAGAAGTCAGGTGCCTTTATTCCTGGTATTCGACCCGGTGAGCAGTCGGCACGCTACATTGATGGCGTACTGACCCGGCTGACCATGTTTGGTGCCATGTATATGGCAGCAGTTTGTCTGTTGCCGCAGTTCCTGGTGGTATCGGCCAATGTGCCCTTCTATCTGGGTGGGACTTCGCTGTTGATCGTTGTTGTGGTTGTTATGGACTTCATGTCCCAAGTACAATCGCACCTCGTTTCTCAGCAGTACGAGTCTCTTATGAAGAAATCCAACCTGAAAGGCTATGGTGGCAGCGGTATGCTGCGCTGAGATGCCAGGTTCTAGGAGTCAGTTATGAAAGTTGGAGCATCGGTCAAGAAGCTTTGCCGTAACTGCAAGATCATTCGTCGCAATGGTAGCGTTCGTGTGATTTGTGCAGCTGAGCCCCGTCACAAGCAGCGCCAGGGTTAATTTTTCCCTATCTGTTTGTCGACTACGTCTCAGGATAACCGCCACTCGGCCAGATAACTGGTCGGGTGGTTGATTTTTATTTATGTTAGCGCTACCCTACTGCACCCTTTTTCACACAACCTTTGTTGTTTGGGTTGAGTCAGAGTAGCTGTCAGACGGAGTAAATTTGGATGGCCCGTATTGCAGGCGTCAACATCCCGGATAACAAACATACTGTTATCTCATTGACCTATATCTTTGGTATCGGTCAAACCAAGGCACAGAAAATCTGTGCGGCCACTGGCATTGCGCCCAGTGCAAAAATCAAGGATCTAAGCGAGGAGCAGGTTGATCTGCTGCGCACCGAGGTGGGCAAGAACAACACTGAAGGTGACCTGCGTCGTGCGATCAACATGAACGTCAAGCGTCTCATGGATCTCGGTTGTTATCGTGGTCTGCGTCACCGTAAGGGCCTTCCAGTCCGCGGTCAGCGTACCAAGACTAACGCCCGTACCCGTAAGGGTCCGCGCAAGCCGATCCGTAAGTAAACGCGAAGGAATATACAGATATGGCTAAGCCTGCTGCTCGTGTACGTAAGAAAGTCAAAAAGACGGTGGTCGATGGGATTGCCCACATCCACGCGTCTTTCAACAACACCATCATTACCATTACCGACCGTCAGGGCAACGCTCTGAGCTGGGCGACTTCTGGTGGTTCCGGTTTCCGTGGTTCGCGTAAAAGCACCCCCTTTGCTGCCCAGGTTGCAGCGGAGCGTGCTGGTCAGGCTGCTTTGGAATACGGTCTGAAAAACCTAGACGTTAACGTGAAGGGCCCAGGCCCGGGTCGTGAGTCGGCTGTTCGTGCTCTGAACTCTTGTGGCTACAAGATCAGCGGCATCACCGACGTCACCCCCATCCCACATAACGGCTGTCGCCCGCCTAAAAAGCGCCGCGTGTAACCAGGAGACGGAAATGGCTAGATATATTGGTCCCAAGTGTAAGCTGTCTCGTCGCGAAGGCACTGACCTGTTCTTGAAGAGCGGCGCCCGTGCTATCGAATCAAAGTGCAAACTGGATAGCCCTCCAGGTGTGCATGGTCAGCGTCGTGGTCGTCTCTCCGAGTACGGCACCCAGCTTCGCGAGAAACAGAAAGTTCGTCGTATCTACGGCATCCTCGAGCGTCAATTCAGCAACTATTACAAGGAAGCGGCCCGTCTTAAAGGCCCGACCGGTGATAACCTGCTGCAACTGCTTGAGCGTCGCCTGGATAACGTCGTATATCGTATGGGTTTCGGTTCAACTCGCGCTGAATCGCGTCAGCTGGTTTCCCACAAGGCAATCAGCGTCAATGGCAAAACCGTAAACATCGCTTCGTTCCTGGTTTCCCCAGGCGACGTAGTTGCTGTTCGCGAGAAGGCCAAGAACCAGTTGCGTATCGGCGGTTCTCTTGAGCTCGCAGCGCAACGCGGCCAATCCGAGTGGTTGGAAGTAGATGCAGCGAAGAAGGAAGGTGTCTTTAAAAGCCTGCCCTCACGGAGTGATCTGTACGCCGACATCAACGAGAACTTGATCGTCGAGCTTTACTCCAAGTAAGCGTCAGACAGCAAAAGGTGCCCCCATGCAGAGTTCGGTTACCGAGTTTCTAACACCACGTCATATTGACGTACAGGAAACCTCGCCCACGCGCGCCAAGATTACTCTTGAGCCGCTTGAGCGTGGTTTCGGCCATACCCTGGGCAATGCGCTTCGTCGTATTCTGCTCTCCTCCATGCCCGGTTGTGCTGTGGTAGAGGCGGAAATCGACGGCGTTTTGCATGAGTACAGCGCCATCGAAGGCGTTCAGGAAGATGTCATCGAGATTCTGCTGAACCTGAAAGGTTTGGCGGTCAAGATGCACGGCCGTGATCATGTGACCCTGACCCTGTCCAAGAAAGGACCGGGCCAGGTGACTGCAGCTGACATTCAGCTGGATCACGATGTCGAAATCATCAATCCTGACCACCTGATTGCTACCTTGTCCGACAATGGTTCGCTGAATCTTAAACTGACCGTGGCCCGTGGCCGTGGTTACGAGCCAGCTGACGCACGTCAGACTGACGATGATGAAAGCCGCTCAATCGGCCGGCTGCAGCTTGATGCGACTTATACACCGGTTCGCCGCGTGGCATACGTTGTAGAGAGCGCCCGTGTCGAGCAGCGCACCAACCTGGACAAGCTGGTTATTGACCTGGAAACCAACGGTACGCTGGATGCTGAAGAAGCTATCCGCCGTGCTGCGACCATCCTGCAACAGCAGCTGGCCGCCTTCGTTGATCTGAAAGGTGAGAACGAGCCCGTTGTTGAGCAGCAGGAAGACGAGATTGATCCGATTCTGCTGCGTCCGGTTGATGACCTTGAGCTGACTGTACGTTCAGCCAACTGTCTGAAAGCCGAAAACATCTACTATATTGGCGATCTGATCCAGCGTACCGAAGTAGAACTGCTGAAGACCCCTAACCTGGGTAAGAAGTCTTTGACCGAGATCAAGGACGTTCTGGCTTCACGTGGTCTGTCATTGGGTATGCGTCTGGACAACTGGCCGCCTGCAAGCTTGAAGAAGGACGACAAGGTTTCGGCCTGATCGTCCTGACACCGAGGAATTGAGAGATGCGTCATCGTAAAAGTGGTCGTCACCTGAGTCGGACCAGCTCGCACCGTAATGCCATGTTCCAGAACATGGCGGTGTCGCTGTTCGAAAACGAACTGATCAAAACCACTCTGCCCAAGGCCAAAGAATTGCGCCGTGTTGCCGAGCCCTTGATCACCTTGGCGAAGGAAGATACCGTCGCCAATCGCCGTCTGGCATTTGACCGCACCCGCAGCAAAGAAGCTGTTGGCAAGCTGTTCAATGAACTGGGCAAGCGTTATGCCGAACGTCCCGGCGGTTATGTGCGTATTCTCAAGTGCGGTTTCCGCGCTGGTGATTCTGCGCCCATGGCTTATGTCGAGCTCGTCGATCGCCCTGACCTGGCTGCTGCCAGCGAAGAGTGATAGCTATGCGCTAGAAAAAACCGGACCTTGTGTCCGGTTTTTTTGTGTCTGTGATTCGAGCTGTTAAAGTTTTGATGCTGTAGTGGATGACGGCATTTCTGTGTGTGGGCTGAGCACGAGGGCGCTGCGCATGACACGCTACAAGCCATCCCTGGGGCTCGTCGTCACACTGACAGAAAATTGCTCCTGCATTTTCTGCTCTTCCGCCATCCATGGCGGTCGCCTGTGCTCCGACGGTCATGGAAAGGGCTGGCCGCCCCTGCGCAGTCCAGTTCTGCGCAAGCCGCAACTTGAGCGGTTCTCCTAGGTTCAGCTATCCCGCTTCAGGAGTGGCCCGAGGAAGCTACCGGTATGCGAGTGCGCCATTGCAGCGACTTCTTCCGGTGTACCTGTGGCAATGATCTTACCTCCACGTGAGCCGCCTTCCGGCCCCAGGTCGACAATCCAGTCCGCCGTCTTGATCACATCGAGGTTGTGCTCAATAACCACCAGCGTATTGCCGTGATCGCGCAGGCGGTGCAGTACATCCAGCAATTGCTGAATGTCGGCGAAGTGCAGACCGGTAGTGGGCTCGTCCAGGATATACAACGTCTTGCCGGTATCGCGCTTGGACAGCTCGCGGGCGAGTTTGACCCGCTGGGCTTCACCGCCTGAAAGTGTGGTGGCCGATTGACCAAGACGGATGTAGGACAGACCCACATCGATTAGCGTTTGCAGCTTGCGTGCAAGGGCAGGTACGGCTTCGAAGAACTCCCGAGCTTCCTCGATGGTGAACTCCAGTACTTCATGGATGTTCTTGCCCTTGTACTTGATCTCCAGCGTCTCGCGGTTGTAACGCTTGCTCTTGCACACGTCGCAGGGCACATAGATATCCGGCAGAAAGTGCATCTCTACCTTGATAAGACCATCACCCTGACAAGCCTCGCAACGCCCACCCTTTACGTTGAATGAGAATCGGCCGGCCTTGTAACCACGAGAGCGGGCTTCCTGCGTGCCAGCGAAGAGTTCGCGAATCGGTGTGAAAAGACCGGTGTAGGTAGCTGGGTTGGAGCGCGGCGTCCGACCGATCGGGCTCTGATCAATATCTACTACCTTATCCAGGTGGTGCATGCCATGAAAGCTGTCGTAGGGAGCCGCTTCCAGGGTTGTTGCGCCATTGAGCTCTGTAGCAGTGATCGGATGCAGGGTATTGTTGATCAAGGTCGACTTGCCTGAGCCGGATACGCCAGTAACGCAGGTCATAAGTCCGGTCGGGATCTCGAGGGTGACGTTCTGCAGGTTATTGCCTTTGGCGCCCTTGAGTTGCAACCATCCATCTTTCTTTGGCTTATGTCGTTTGGTCGGTACCGGTATCTTCACCTTGCCAGACAGATATTGTCCGGTCAGGGAATTAGGGTTATCCATGACCTCCTGAGGCGTGCCCTGGGCTACGATCTGGCCACCGTGCACGCCGGCGCCCGGACCTATATCGACTACGTAATCTGACTGACGGATGGCGTCTTCGTCATGCTCGACAACGATTACGGTATTGCCGATATCACGCAGATGCACCAGGGTAGAAAGAAGACGTTCGTTGTCACGTTGGTGCAGCCCGATGGATGGTTCGTCAAGGATATACATCACACCTACCAGGCCCGCGCCGATTTGACTAGCCAACCGAATTCGCTGGGCCTCGCCACCGGAGAGAGTGTCGGCACTGCGATCCAGTGACAGATAATCCAGCCCAACGTTGACCAGGAACATGAGGCGCGCGCGAATTTCCTTGAGGATCTTCTCGGCAATTTCGCCACGGCTACCGTCCAGCGAAAGCTGACCGAAGTATTCAGCTGCTTCACCAACCGGTAGCGTTGTTACGCCTGGCAGGTTGCGGCCATCAATGAATACATGGCGGGCCTCACGGCGCAGGCGCGCACCATGGCAAGCAGGGCAGGGCTGGGTGCTGAGGTATTTGGCCAGTTCTTCGCGAACGCTCTGCGACTCGGTCTCACGATAACGGCGCTCAAGGTTCGGCACGATACCTTCGAAGGGGTGTTCGCGTTTTACGATGTCACCACGGTCGTTCAGGTAGCGGAACGAAACCTTTTCGGTACCCGTGCCATGCAGTACCAGCTTCTGGTGTTTTTCTGCCAGATCGGCGAAGGGTTCGTCGAGAGAGATACCATAATGATCTGCCAGCGAGCTCAGCATCTGGAAGTAGTAGACGTTTCGCCTGTCCCAGCCGCGGATCGCACCTTCAGCCAATGTCAGCTCGCTGTTGACCAGACGTTTGGCATCAAAGAACTGTTTAACACCCAGGCCGTCGCAGGTGGGGCAGGCGCCGGCGGGGTTGTTGAAGGAAAACAGGCGCGGTTCCAGCTCGCTGATGGAATGACCGCACTTGGGGCAGGCAAAGCGAGCGCTAAAGGTGATTTCCTGTCCTTCTTCACTGTCCATCGGCGCGATGATGGCAATTCCATCAGCCAGGTTCAGGCAGGTCTCGAAGGATTCGGCCAGACGCAGCTGCAGATCGCCACGCACCTTGAAGCGATCAACGACCACCTCGATGGTGTGTTTGCGGTTTTTTTCCAGTGCTGGAGCTTCGTCGAGATCGTGTACCCGTCCATTGATACGGGCGCGGACAAATCCCTGGGCACGGAGCTCGTCGAGGAGAGCCAGGTGTTCGCCCTTGCGTTCACGCATGACCGGTGCAAGCAGCATCAATTTGTTGCCTTCGGGCATGGCCAGAACCTGGTCGACCATCTGGCTGACAGTCTGTGCCGCCAGTGGCAGATCATGGTCCGGGCAGCGAGGCTCACCGACACGGGCAAACAGCAGACGCAGGTAATCGTATATCTCGGTAATGGTGCCCACGGTTGAACGGGGGTTGTGGGAGGTCGATTTCTGCTCGATTGAAATTGCCGGCGAAAGCCCCTCGATGTGATCGACATCGGGTTTTTCCATCATCGAAAGAAACTGACGGGCATAAGCCGACAAGGATTCGACGTAACGCCTCTGGCCTTCGGCATACAATGTGTCGAAAGCGAGTGAAGATTTGCCCGAGCCCGACAGCCCGGTGATGACGATCAACTTGTCACGCGGCAGATCAAGGTCAATGTTCTTCAGGTTGTGGGTGCGTGCCCCACGAATCAGGATGGTATCCACAGTACATTTCCCCAGCGACCAGCAAAGCCGAACAGTATACGTGCTCAGGGCTCTGAGCGGCAAAAACCGGGACCCAAGATAGCCTATGGGATTGAATGGTTTTGCAACTTCACATGTCTATTTCCGTAGGTGACCGTCACACTGCCGCCAAGGGGTAAGCATGGTAGAATCCGCCCCTTTCGTTTTAACCGCTTCATATAACAGGAATATCAATGCACCACCCCGATCGCATGTCATCCAGCGAGCAACGGGCCGCGACTTCGCTGGCAGCCGTTTTTGCGTTTCGGATGCTCGGACTGTTCATGGTCTTGCCTGTATTGGCTACCTACGGTGGTAGCCTCCCGGGGGCAACGCCTTTGCTGATTGGTATCGCGATCGGCGCCTATGGCCTGACCCAAGCGTTTCTGCAAATTCCATTCGGGATGCTATCTGATCGCATTGGTCGCAAGCCGGTGATTGTCGGGGGCTTGATTCTGTTTGCCCTTGGCGGACTGGTCGCCGCCCAGGCGGACACTATGCAGGGGGTGATTATCGGCCGCATCGTGCAGGGTGCGGGTGCCATTGCTGCTGCCGTCATGGCTATGGTGGCGGACCTGACCCGAGAGCAGCATCGCACCAAGGCAATGGCAATGATCGGTATGAGCATCGGCGTATCCTTTGCTCTGGCCATGGTGGCAGGCCCGGTTATAGCCGCGCGGGCCGGGCTGGAAGGCGTCTTTTATACGACGGTGGTCCTGGCCGCAATTGGTATCGTGTTGGTGATCTGGGTGGTGCCGCCGGTCGCCCGCGCCGAGAAGCATAGGGATGCGGGTGTGATTGCCGACAGTTTCTGGCCCAGCCTGCGGAATCCGGAACTGCTGCGGCTGAACTACGGTATCGCCATGTTGCACGCGATTCTGATGGCGAGTTTTGTGGCAATCCCTCTGGCGTTGCAAGAGCGCGCTGGACTCCCCCGGGACGATCATTGGTGGGTATATTTTTGTGCGCTGCTGATATCCTTTTTCGCGATGGTGCCTTTCATCATTTTTGCCGAGCGCAAGCGACAGGTCAAAGCGGTAGTGCTCGGTGCTATTACCTTGCTTGTGCTGGTTCAGCCAATGCTCTGGCTTAGTGCCGATTCATTACCCTGGCTGGTATCTGGCATAGTTCTATTCTTTATCGGCTTCAATCTTCTGGAAGCCACATTGCCTTCGCTGCTCAGCAAGATAGCGCCGGCGGGCGGCAAGGGAACTGCGATGGGGATCTATTCCACCAGCCAGTTCCTCGGCGCGGCGCTCGGCGGCGTGCTGGGCGGCGCCGTGTTTGGCGCCTACGGACTAGGCGGAGTATTTGCTTGCTGCGCAGCCCTCGGACTGTCCTGGTTGCTGATTGGTGTTAAGATGCGTCAACCAGCTTACGTGTCCAGTTTTCGTCTGCCGTTGCCCCAAGAGCTTGTACGGGATGAGGCGTTGCTCCGGCGCATTCTTGCCATACCGGGTGTTACGGAGGCGGTCATCGTGGCTGAAGAAGCAGCCGCTTATATCAAAGTCGATACGCAGGTGCTGGATCGTCAAGAGCTCGAAAATGCGGTAGCCACCGCTTGCAGCCCGGACCTGGTATTGCCAGCCAGCATCACGCCGCACACAGGAGATTGAAAGATGGCCAGAGGCGTCAACAAGGTAATTCTGATTGGTAACGTCGGGGGAGATCCCGAAGTGCGTTATCTGCCCAACGGCAACGCGGTTGCCAATATCACTCTCGCGACCAGTGACAGTTGGAAGGATAAGCAGACCGGCCAGCAGCAGGAACGTACCGAATGGCACCGCATAGTGTTTTTCGGCCGCATTGCCGAGGTAGTGGGTGAATACGTGCGCAAGGGCTCGAAGATGTATATCGAGGGCCGGCTGCAGACCCGGGAGTGGGAAAAGGATGGCGTAAAACGCTACACCACCGAAATCGTCGTCGATATCGGCGGCCAGATGCAGTTGCTTGATGGCAAGCCCCAGGGTGGCGAGCAAGGGATGGCACCCCGGCCGCAGCAACAGCGTCCAGCCCAGCAGTCAAACCAGCGCCCAGCTCAACAGGCGCCCCAGCAATCTGCTCCGCAGCAGCCTGCGCCGGATTACGACAGCTTTGATGACGACATTCCGTTCTAGAGGTTATCTCTGGCATGTGATGAGATGATTTCTGAAAAGCCCCGCTTGCGGGGCTTTTTGCGTTTCCAGGCCACGTTGGATATTGCTCTTTGGCAGGTGCACTGTGCTAACGTACCTCGTTTGCAGACTGCCACTGGCGCGAAGCGCTTTTGGAGCCTATACCTATCGCCTTTGGCTGCGGCTCGCAAACCGGACAAAATGTTCCCATTTTGCTGAACGCGGCTAGAAGGCACTATTTGAAGATTGAAGATGTCCGAAATCTATTTTGTTCGCCATGGCCAGGCTTCCTTCGGCTCCAGTAACTACGACCAGCTCTCGGATAAAGGGCATCAACAGGCCAGATTGCTGGGGGAGTATTTCCAGCAACGGGGCATGCGCTTTGATCATGTGTTAATTGGCGACATGGTCCGGCACCGGGAAACCGCTCAGGGTATTGCGCAGCCGCTGGGACTTGATGAGTCTTGCTTTGAGGTCTTCAGGGAGCTCAATGAATTTGACTTTCATGCGATCCTCGCGGCTTACATTGCGCAGTTTCCCGATCAGGCCTTGCCTGAAAAGCCCGCGGTAGCTGACTTCTTCAAGCGTCTGAGGCAAGGCATCTTGCTTTGGTCGCGTTCCGAGCTTGAGGGTGAGCTGCCAGAAAGCTGGGCAGACTTTGCAGAGCGGGTTCAGCGGGTCAAGATGGATATCATGGCTCGATGTGTTGGCAAGCAAGTACTTGCCGTCAGCTCGGGTGGTGCCATTGCGATGCTGGTTAGTCAGTTGTTGAGAGCGCCGAGCGAGACGATGATCGAGCTCAATTTGCAGACTCGTAACACTGCGCTGATTCACTGCGTTTTCAATCAGCGCAATATGCGCCTGAGCAGTTTCAACGGCGTCCCTCATCTGGATGATCCAGCGCATCAGCCGCTGATCACCTACGCCTGAAACGTCCTGCTCGTTTGGGTACGCTTTAGTGCCCTGGGGCGTCAGAGACCAATATGAAACAGGGTAAAAGCATGCGGATGCGCATATTGCTGCTGGAAGGAGACTCGTCGCTGGGCCGGGCGCTGGTGCATCTGGCCGGGCAAGAGGGCATTGATGTCCAGGCGGTGGACCGGCCCCGGTCGGGCTGGCAGGCCAAGCAACTGGCGGACTGGCTGAATCAATATCAGGCGGATGCGGTTATCAATCTGGCGTACTTTCATGAGCAATTTCAGCTAGGTATTGTTGATCCGCAGCAATTGACTGCCCTGGATGAATTCACTCGCGTCCTGGTGGAGTTGTGCGCCAAAGATAAGCGGTTGCTGGTTCAGCCCTCGAGCGCCCGTGTATTTGATGGGCTCAAGCCCGCCCCCTATACAGAGAAAGACGAGCGCTTGCCCGGAGACGGTCTGGGTCTGGTGCAGAGCGAACTGGAAAAGCTGATTGCTACGCAGTGCCCCCGCTACGCGGTGTTGCGCTTCAGCTGGTTGCTTGATGGTTCCGCTGAGGGTCAGCTCGCGAAGCTGCTTGAGCAATTGCATGGGCCTCAGCCGGTTCTGCTGGCTGAGGAGTGGCGCGGTAATCCCACGCCCGTGGAGGATGCTGCCCGTGTCTTGCTGGCGGTGCTCAAGCAGCTCGACTGCGAGGCGCCACTGTACGGTGTCTACCATTATGGTAGTACCGAGCCATCCAGCTGGATCAGCTTTGCCAAAAGTCTTGCCCAGGAGCTGATGGCCAGCAACAAACTGGACCATGATCCGGTTATCCGGTCCATTCCCTTCGACAAACAGACGGAAGTGGGCTGGGAGCCACAGAATGCAGTCCTGACCAGCCGTCGGATCCTGATGACATTTGGCGTCAAGCCACGGCCCTGGCGCGCCCAGTTAGGACTGCTACTGGAAAACATCGAGCCCCTGAAATAAAAAACGGCCGCATTGCGGCCGTTTTTTAGTTCGCTCTGTCAGATCAGAACTTGTAGCCAATGCTCGCCATGTAGACCATCGGATCAATTTCCACATCTACCTTGCTTGGCGTGCCTGCGGTACGGAAGCTGGCGGTGGTATCAATATCCGCGTACCAGACGGCCGCATTCAGATAAATCTGTTCGGTCAATTTGTAATCCATGCCCGCTTCCAGCGCGTAACCCCAGGAGTTGTCCAGATCCAGGCTGGAGAAGCCCGCACCCTCGGCACCGCTGGACAGGTCTTCACTGAAGAACATGGTGTAGTTCAAGCCTGCGCCAACGTAGGGCTGCCACGCGGAATTCTTGGCCATCGGGAAGTATTGCAGCGTCACAGTCGGTGGCAGATGCTTGATGCTGGCAAAACGGCCGACGCCCTTGAGTTCGATATCGTGGCTGAACGGCGTAGCCGCGAGCAGGCCCACACCAATATTGTCGGTCAGCATGTAGGTGCCGGTGATGCCGAGCTGGGTGTTGCTGTCAACGCCCACTTCCAGGCCAGTGTTGGCCCCACCGACATATACGTCTCCGCTGCTTTCCTGCGGATCAACAACAGCAGCGCCAACGCGTACGATGATGTCGCCGGCCTCGTGAGCCTGGGCAACGGAAGCAGCCAGCAGAGCGGGGACGAGCAGAAGGCCGGCGGCCAGTTGAATAGTGAAGCGTGACATGATGAATCTCCCTTGCGTGTGGTATGGCGAGACTGTATTCGTTGTCAGACAGGCGGATATTGATCTGGAGCAAAATTCATACGGTCTGCCTCTTATTCGTTCAAGGTTGTGGGGCGGGCCTTGAACAATCGGTCCTTTCAAATGATAATGCTTCTCTTTTAACGGTCCTGTGAAGGGCAAAACACTTCCGGAGAGTCTGGATGAGAGCGGTTTTATGGGTACTTCTGGTCCTGCCACTGTTAGCAATGGGGCAAGGCACGACGGATCAGGCTTTAGAGCAGAGCCAGGCCTTGGTGCGAGAGGCGCGGGATTCGCAGCAACGCATTGATGAGCTTGATGACGCTACTCGGCAGGCGCTGGAGCGCTATCTACAGGCCATTGAACAGCGCGAGCAACTGATTGACTACAACGCTCGCCTGGCCGATATGGTTGGCGCCCAGAGCGATGAACTAAAGGCGCTTGAGGCCCAATTGGCCAGTATCGAGGATACGCAGCGTGAGCTCTTGCCGCTGATGCAGCGCATGTATGAGTCTCTGCAGCGTTTCGTTGCCCTGGATTTACCGTTTTTACCCGAGGAGCGCGCAGATCGTCTGGCGCTTCTGGACGAGCTGCTCAAAAGCGCCGATGTCAGTGTGGCTGAAAAGTACCGCCGGTTGATTGAGGCGTATCAGATTGAAAGTGATTATGGGCGCACCCTGGAGACCTGGAGAGGCACTCTTGGGGAGGCCGAGCAGGTCAGGGTTGTCAACTTCCTGCGCCTGGGACGGGTCATGCTTTTTTATCAAAGTCTCGACGGCCGCGAGCAGGGCTATTGGGATTCCGAGGCGAGTGCCTGGAAGCCGCTGCCGGAAGGGTACCGTCGAACGCTCGAGCAGGGTTTGAGTATCGCCCGTCAACAACAAACCCCGGTCATGTTGCGCCTGCCCCTGCCACCGGTCACTGAGCAGGAGGGCGACCTATGAAACGCTATCTGATGCTGATAACCCTGCTGCTGCCTCCCGCGGTACTTGCCCAGCCGGCAGATCTGGATGCGCTGTTGCGCGATATACAGCAAGTACGCAGCAACGAGCAGGCCGCCATGCGTGAGCGTGAAAGGCGTTTCATTGCCGAGCGTGACCAGCAGCAGGACCGCTTGCGCGAGGCGGAGCAGGCCCTGGCAGAGATCAAGGCAGAGTCAGATCGACTGGAAGCCGAATTTGGCCGTCAGGAAGCTGCCCTTGAAGAAGGCGCAGCCACGTTGACGCAACGTAGCGGCAATCTAGGCGAGTTGTTTGGTGTGGTTCGCCAGGCTGCGGGTGACACACGCAGCCAGTGGCAGGATTCTCTGCTCAATATGCAGTTTCCGCAACGTACCGCCATGCTTGAGCAGTTGGCCGAGAGTCGCCGTATTCCCACCGTGGAAAAACTCGAGGCTTTCTGGTTCATGTTGCAGGAGGATATGACGGCCAGCGGCAAGGTGAGTCGTTTTATTGCTCCGGTGGTCGGTGAGGATGGTCAGCAGCGTGAACTGCCGGTAGTAAGGGTAGGTCCGTTTACCGCCTTGCAGGGTAAGAATTACCTGCTGTATCAGCCCGATGCCGAACGGCTGCTGGTTGCCGGACGTCAGCCCGAAGGTCGCAGGCTGGTAGCCGATTTTACTCAGCCGAGACAGGATCTGGCTGATCTGAATATCGACCCTACCCGGGGTAATGTGCTGCTGCAGCTCCAGCAGACACCATCGCTGCTCGAGCGTGTTCATCAAGGCGGAGTGGTTGGCTATGTCATTCTCGCGCTCGGTTTGCTGGGTCTTCTACTTGCCCTGTGGCGTCTCGCCTGGCTGCAGCGCACTGGCTTTCGGGTCGACCGTCAGATCAGCGACCTCGACAACCTGAAGCAAGACAATCCGCTTGGCAGGGTGCTCGGTGTCATCGGCAGTCATCCGCGTCTCGAGCTGCTGGATACCCTGGAGTTGAAACTCGACGAGGCGATTCTGAAGGAAACACCAGCGCTGGAACGTTGGCAAGGCTTGATCAAACTGCTCGCCGCCGTAGCGCCGCTGCTGGGTCTGCTGGGCACTGTTACCGGCATGATCGCGACCTTCCAGGCGATTACCCTGTTTGGTACCGGGGATCCCAAGTTGATGGCAGGCGGTATTTCCCAGGCGCTGGTCACGACCGTGCTCGGCCTGGTGGTAGCCATCCCGTTGTTGTTCATGCACGGCCTGGTAGCCGCACGCAGCAAGGCCCTGATCCAGTTGTTGGAGCAGCAAAGTGCTGGCCTGATCGCGCTGCATCTGGGCGGCGAGGAGAAAGAGAATGCCTGAAGGGCTCTGGCAGCTCCGGGATTTTCTGGATAGTGGAGGCTGGGTGCTCTGGAGCATTCTGGGCGTCACTATCGTGCTCTGGACGTTGATGCTTGAGCGGTTGTGGTTCCTTGGCCGGGTATTCCCCGGGGAGGCCAGACATCTGCAGCAGGACTGGTTGGCTCGGGCGGATCGCAGCAGTGCAGCGGCGCGACATATTAGGGCGGCCTGGTTGTCCCGAGCGCAGATTCGGCTGCAACGGTATATACCCATGGTGCGGGTGTTGATTGCGCTGTGTCCGCTACTGGGCTTGCTGGGCACTGTCAGCGGCATGGTTCAGGTGTTCGATGTAATGGCATTGAGTGGTAACGGGAACCCGCGCGCAATGGCCGCCGGAGTCTCCCGGGCAACGGTGCCAACCATGGCCGGGATGGTGATCGCCATCAGCGGATTATTTTGTCTGGCGAGGCTTGATCAACAGGCGCGCCGGGCGTTGCAGCGACTCAACGATCGCCTGCGATTTGAATAGGAACGATTAGATGCGCATGCGCAGACACTACGCAGGTAGCGATGAAGAAGCCGGTATCGATATGACGCCGATGCTCGATATCGTTTTTATCATGCTGATTTTCTTTATTGTGACCAGCTCCTTTATCAAGGAGTCGGGTATTACCGTGCAGAGCCCTTCGGCCGCCTCAGCCTCGGAACAGCCCAAGGGCAATATCCTGATCGCGGTGAGCCCAGAGGGAGAAATCTGGATCGATCGGCAGCAGGTCGATGTGCGAGCGGTTCGCGCAGCGGTTGAGCGCATGCTGGTAGACCAGCCCGACAGTACCGTTGTGGTTCAGGCTGACCGCGATTCGCGCAGCGGACTGGTGATTCAGGTGATGGATCAGGTCCGTCTGGCTGGCGTGCAGGATGTGGCGCTCGCGGCTACTGCTGCGGCGTCCGGAGCGCGCTGATGCGTCTTTTGTTGAGTTTTGGCGGAGCTCTGCTCGTAGCTCTTGGGCTGTTTGCGCTTATGGTCATACTGGTCATGCCTCCACGGGACGACACCATGGCCGAGGAGGAGCTGGCGCGGGTGAGTTTTGTGCGTGCGGTCAGTGATACGGCCAGCGAAAGCCAGCAAAGACAGCAGCGTCAGGCCCCGGAGCGTCCTCAACCACCAGAGCCAATGCCGCAGGCCAGTCCGGCTGCATCGCAACCCCAGTCTGCGCCCGAGGTGAGACTGGAGATCAGCATTCCCACTCTGCCGACATCGATTCAGCTCAGCAGCGCACCTACGCTGGCGGGGCTCACCGCCGCTGAAGCTCCGCTCGTACAGAATCCTGCATCCGCCTCAGTGCCCGCTGCCTCCGCTGCCTCCGCGCCTTCTTCGCCTTCATTATCAGAAGAGGTTACCCCGCTGGTCGATATCCCGCCCAATTATCCACGGCGTGCGGTTGCTGCCGGGATCGAGGGGCAGGTGACACTGGCGTTCACCATCACCGCAGACGGTCGTGTGGAAAATCTGCGCGTAGTTGATGCCAGTCCTGCGGGAGTGTTCGAGCGTGAGGCCCGTCGAGCGGTCAGCCGGTGGCGCTTCAAGCCGCGGCGGGAGAACGGTCGACCGGTCGCTCAAGAGGTGACCAAGACCCTGCAGTTTCAGCTGGAGGAGAGGCGGTGATGCGCAGACTGCTGTGCCTTCTTGTTGTGCTTGTCAGTTGCCAGACTCAGGCGCAGCAGACCGTTGAGCCCGTTGTTTTCCAGGCTTTGAATAGTGCGCTGGAGGCCCAGCAAGGTGGCGACCTGGCCACGGCTCTTGGGCGCCTTGAAAACGCTTTGTCACAAACTGAAAGCCGCACGCTGGAGCGCGCACTCGTTCAGCAACGACTGGGGTACCTGGCTATCGAGCGTGAGCGTAATGCCGAGGCGATTGAATGGTTGCGCAAGGCGCTAGCTCAAGACCAGCTTGAAGCGCAAGCGGCCAGCCAGGATAGACGCAATCTGGCACAGCTGCTGGCGCAGGAGGGTCAGGACGCAGAGGCGGTCAGCCTGCTGGAGTTGGAGTTGAGCTCCGGCACCTTGTCGCTGGAAACCCGAAGGCTACTGGTGCAGTTGTACAGTCGGCTGGGACGCTATAGCAAAGCCATCCCATTGGCCGAGCAGGTGGTTAGCGCTGATCCCGAGGTCGACTCCGTCTGGTATCAGTTATTGGGCAGCATGAATTATCGGCTTGGGCGCTATCAGGCCGCGGAAAAATGGTTCCGGGTTTTACTGCGCCGGGAGCCGGGCAATGCGGAAATCTGGCGGCAGTTGGCGGGCATACAGAGCCTTGATCTCCGGCAGATCGATGCAGCGGCCACACTGCGTTTAGCCTATGAGGGCGGGATTGGTTTGAGCGATACTGATCTTGAAAACCTGGTGGCCTTGCAAGTGGCAGCCGGCGCGCCCTGGCAAGCAGCAAGGTTGCTGGAAGCACTGACTCAGCAAGCACTGTTGCCGGCTAGCCGCAGCCGTAGTGAACGAATTGCTCAGCTCTGGCAGCAGGCCCGGGATCATGATCGTGCGCAAGAGGCCTGGGAAGCCCTGGCCCGCCGCACCGGCCGATCCGATCATTGGATGAGTGTTGCGTCGATTCAGCTTGAGCGCGGGCAATGGGCGGATCTTTTGGACAGTCTTGCCCAAGCCCAGACGAACGCTTCGGCCACTCAGCGGCAAATAATCGAACAATGGGCGGGCTACGCTCGTCGAGCGCTGAGCTCCGGTTGACTGAAGCGCTCGGCTGCCCGACTTGCAATCAGTAGCTATAGGGTTCCACGCTGGCTTCGGAGATGCGGTAACCCGCATTGGCCAACTCACTCTCCACATGCTCCACCTGCATAGCCCCGCTGACCCAGAATGGCTGGTAAAGCGCGGCAAGCTCTATGCCTTTCTTGCTACGCACATGAACGATCTGATTAGAAGGTGGCGGCGGCACATGGATGCAGGCGCCGAAGTAGGGGACCAGCAGAAACTCACTGACTGATCCGTCGGGGTCGATACCCAGGGGCACGATGTAACCGGGCAGTTTCACGGACCGACCATCCAGTGCGGCGACCACCGGGGCGGCAGGTTGCATTTGTACTGCTGGGTCACCGAATTCCTCGTCACTCAGGGTGTCGGCAAGTGCCGAGAGGTCGTGGGTTGGCTGCGGCATGCCGGCCAGATCGAGTGCTTCTGGGGGTACCAGATCACCCCAGCTCAATTCTTCTATGGCAAATGCCTGCATTGCCCCGAGGGATAACGCGCAGGCAGTGATGATAGCGGCAAGACGACGCATGCTTTACCCCGTGAGATGTGTACCGTTTTCAGGTGCGGATAGATAGGCCGTCAGCCAACGATTGCCGGTAGGCACGCCAGGCCGGAACGCTGCCCATCAGGATACTGGCTGCCAGAATAGCGCCGAGCAACGTCCATTCATAGGTGCCTGGGGGTGTGATGGCGATGTACAGCCCGTAGCGTGACAGGATCAAAGGCTGAGCCAGCCAAAGGCACAGATACATCAGGCCGAGCCCGATCATGATCCCGGCGAAAGCGAGGCTGGCAGCTTCAAGCAACAAAAGGCTGAATACATGCCGCGGGCGTGCGCCAACTGAACGCAGGATAGCCATCTCTCGCCTGCGCTCGTTCAGGCTGCTGAGAATGGCTGTCAGCATACCGACCAGGCCGGTGAGTACGACGAACAGCGAAACGATAAAGAGCGCCTTTTCGGCGATGCCGAGGAGGCTCCACAGTTCCTGCAGGGCGACTCCGGGCAGAATAGCCTGCAGCGGTTCATCGCCGAACTGATTGATCTCCCGCTGTACGGCAAAAGTGCTGATGCGACTGGTCAGACCCAGTAGTACAGCCGTGATTGCCTTGGGGGTCAGATCCATTTCCCGGGCCTGTTCCGCGCTTACGCTTGCAGCGCCGCGTGCGGGCATGCCCTGTTGCCAGTCCACATGCAGCGCTTCCATACCCTGCAAACTGATATGTATGGTGCGATCCACCGGGGTACCGGTCTTGCGCAGTATGCCGCTGACCCGAAATGGCTTGTCGCCGTGATCGACAAAACTCACCGCGCCCGTGCCATGTGCCAGCACCATCTCGCTGTTCAACGCATAGCCCAGTTCGCGGGCTACATCAGCTCCGAGGACGGCATCGTACAAATCCACGAAGGGGGCGCCACGGACCATCTCAAGCGCCTGGTCGCGACCGTGCCGATAATGCTCAAAGTAGCCGGCGTTAGTACCCATGACCCGGAAACCGCGATGTGAATCACCCAGCGAAATCGGAATTGCCCAGGCGACTTTGGGTAAACCGGCAACGTGCTGATAGCTGTCCCAGCGAATATTATTGGTCGCGTTGCCGATACGAAAAACCGAATACAGCAGCAATTGCACCGAGCCGGAGCGGGCTCCGACAACCAGATCCGTGCCGGCAATGGTGCTGGTGAAACTCGCCCGGGCCTCGGTCCGGACCTTTTCCACGGCCAGTAGCAAGGTGACACTGAGGGCGATCGCCAGCACCGTCAGGATGGCGGAAAAACGGCGATTGGCCAGACTCTTGATTGCCAGACGCAGCAGATACATCAGAGCACCTCTGCGGTTGTGGCCGCGCGGTTTATGTCCTTCAGCGACAGTGCGCGATCGAACAGCGGCTCAAGCGAAGAGTCATGGCTGACGAAGAGCAAGCTGCTGCCGCCGCGCTCGCATTCGGCGAACAGCAACTGCAGAAAGGCTTCCCGACTGTCCGCATCGAGGGCGGAGGTAGGTTCGTCGGCAATCACCAGTTCAGGGTTGCCAATCAGGGCCCGGGCCGCCGCTACCCGTTGCTGCTGGCCAATCGACAGCTCGGTGACTGTCCTGCGCAGCAGCTGCGGATCAGACAGTCCCAGGCCGGCAAGCAGATCCAAAGCTGCCTGCTCCAGGCTTTCGCTGCGTGCGAGTGCCCGTGCGCGGCGCACAGCTGAAAAGCGACAGGGCAGGGTAACGTTTTCAACCAACGAGAGGTAAGGCAGCAGATTGAACATCTGGAATATGTAGCCAGTGTGGTCTGCGCGAAACCGGTCCCGTCCGGCCGCCGAGAGTTCAGGCAGGCTCTTTCCCAGGAGTTTGATGCTACCGCTATCAGGCAGCAGCACTCCGCCAAGCAAGCCCAGCAGGGTGGTTTTGCCACTACCCGATGGTCCCTTGAGGAACACACACTCACCGCGATGCAAAGCGAAGCTATGTATGTCCAGTAAGCGCGATTGGCCGGGCCAGGCGAAGGTCACTGCGTCTAGCTGGATCAGGGATGGCTGCATTGAATTGTCTGAGGGCATGGGGAAATAGGGAGCTGAAGCTGCGCACGTGTCGAGTATATCCGATACGTGCGCAGCTGTGACTTCAAAGGCGTATGACGCTCTGCGCCGGGGTCAGCTCTCCGCCCTGCTGGCCCTTGGGCGTAATGGCCTGCAACAGGAGTTTTTCGGTGTTGGGAAACGCGTCGAACAATTTCACGTCAATTTCCTGGAGCGCCTCAGGATTGGCGCAGGCGAAATGAAACTGAGCGGTGATATCCGCATGTGCAACTTCGCTGACGCCGTGATCATCGTGGTGTTCACCTCCATGGTCTTGATGGTGCTCGTCGTGCTCTGTCCCAGGCTCAGTTCCGGTCCCGGAAAACAGAGGGCTTTCGGCTTCGGACTCTTCCAATGTGCAAGCTGCTGCCTTGGTAAATACGAACAGGTTCTGGGCCTGTTCCAGACGAAGGCGCGCCTGCTTTGCAGTGGCAAGGTCTGTTTCACTGGTGGGAAGATGCTCAAAGCCGACGATGTTGGCAGCGGGGCTCTGGAGCTCGATTATGACGTGCTGGCCATCCAGCACCAGATTAAGACTTGCCACGCCGTGCTCATGTGCAGAGAGACTGGCGGCGCTCTCTTCGCTGTGGGAGTGATCATGGTCGTGATCATGGTCGTGATCATGGTCGTGGTCATTGGCCTGAATGGCGAAGGCCAGCGTACTGAGTAGTCCACCGAGAAGCAGGATAGGGTAGCGCATGTGCAGCCTCCAATATGTTATAGGATGTTATCCTATAACATATGTGTGAGGCTTACCAGTCCCTCGGAAGCCTGTGCTGGAGAGCCTCAATAAAGAACCTGATAGAGCTTGCGCCTGTATTGGATGGTCAGCGGGTGTTCGCTACCCAGTGCATTGAATACCTCCAGCAGTGTTCGGTGAGGGCTTCCGTCGGCGTGGCCGCGATCACGCTCGAACAGTGCCAGCAGGGCCGCAAGAGCCTCCCCGTAACGTTGCTGCGATAGGTCCACCAGCGCCAGTTGATAAGTGGCTTCACTGTCATTGGCGTTCTGTTCGAGCCGCTGCTCAAGCTCGGTACGCTGCGGCAGCCCCACCGCCTGACGCAAAAAAGTCAGCTGGGCCCTTGCGCCAGACAGTGCCGCCTTGTGTGCGGCCTTGTTTTTTACCGCATCCAGCACCTGTTCAGCCGCGTCTAACTGACCATCCATCGCCAGTGCTCGGCCAAGCAGAAGCAGAAGAGGGTCCTCGGCTTGCTCGCTGATGGCTGGCTGAAGTAGCGCGATTGCCTGTGTCGCATTGCCTTCCTCCAGGAGGGTGGCAACTACTGTGGCCAGATCCGCTTCAGGTTCCGGAGCGGCCTCGGGCACGGTGCCCAGATGTGGCTCGAGAATCGCCCGGATGGCACTTTCGGGCTGGATGCCGGCGAAGCCGTCGATGGGCTGGCCATCCTTGAACAGCACAACGGTCGGCAGGCTCTGGATGCCAAAGCGCTTGCTCAGTTCGGCCTGTTGATCACAGTCGACCTTGGCCAGCAACAATTCGCCCGCATAGCTCTCGGTGATGCTGGCCAGCATTGGCATAAGCGCCTTGCAGGGGGCACACCACTCGGCCCAGAAATCCACCAGGACCGGTTTGTGAAATGAGTTCTCCAGGACATAACGGTCGAAGGTCTCGGTAGTGACATCAAAAATATAGGCTGACTGGCTCATGGAACGTCCATCGAATTGAGAATCAGGCGATAGTGGGGCGCGCTGCCGCTGAAATCAAGGGTGCCCTGGGCTGACTGCTGTTCATGGGGTGTTGCCATACAAGGCTACTTCCCGGAAAGCCAAGGGCTCGCCCAGATCCGGCCAGGTCTGGCCCTGTAGCCTCTCCAGAAGCCGGTAGCTCGGGTGCTGCAGGTCACGCACCCGCGAGTCGGCGAGCATTATAGAGCCGGCGCGCTGGCGGAAATGTTCAAGAAACACGCGGTTGCTGCTGTCATAGAGCACATCCGCAGCGATGATCAGATCGATATCGCCGGTTACGGCAAAAAAATCCTCTGCCAGGGTCAGTTCTACGTCGTTCAGTTCCGCATTCAGGCTGCTCGCGAGCAGCGCCTGAGGATCAAGATCGCAGGCTATGCTTTGTTGCGCGCCGGCCATGGCGCAGGCAATGGCGACAACACCTGAACCGCTGCCAAAGTCCAGCACCCGTTTACCGTGAACCTGTTGCGGATGCTCGAGTATCCAGCGAGCCAGCGCCAGGCCGCTGCCCCAGCAAAAGCTCCAATAGGGTGGCTGATCGAGCAGTTTTCGGGTTTCCTCGCTGCTGAAGGCGCGATCCAGGTTGGCGGGATCGAGCAGCCACAGTTGCAGCTTTTCCAGTCCGGGCAGAGGGGTGGCTATCAGTTGTGCATCAGTCAGAACATGATGCAACTCGGCATTCAGGGCGGCTAGTGTCATGCTGTGATCCGCAGTAGTAGTGTGGCTATTGTAGTGCGGCTGAAGACCTGCGCGCAGCCTGTTCAGATCGGCAGCAGGACTTGCAGGCGACTGTGCAGAAACTCGATAAAGGTCCGCGTGGCCAAAGTGGGGTAGAGGTTGGGCGCGGTCAAAAGGTATAGATGATCGCCCCAGGCACTGACCCGCACGCGCAGCGAGGGTAACAGCCGTTGCAGCTCGCCGTTGTCCAGCTCCTGCTGCACGCTGTACAGCGGTAGCAGGGCGCAGCCAATACCTGCCAGGGTCGCCCGTTTGAGGAACATCATGTCTTCGGTCTGCAGTCGCGGCCGGAGCACCAGTGTGCGAGTTTCACGACCGTCGAACAGCTCCAGCGGCAGACGCTGATCAGGTGAGTTGACGCTGACCATGTCGAGGTTCAGCAAGTCTTCCGGTTGTTGCGGCGTGCCATGCGTCTGAAGATAACGCGGACTTGCACAAAGCGCCCAGTCAACCGGGCCCAGATCACGCGCCACCAGGGCGTCAGGCGGCGTCGTGGTAACGCGGATAGCAACGTCAATTTCCGCAGCCACCAGATCGAAAATGCGATTGCTGAAGGTTATTTGCAGACTAACCTCCGGGTATAGGCTGGCAAACTCCAAGAGCAGCGGGCCGACTACCTGCTGCCCCAGTGCAACCGGCACGCTGAGGCGGATATGTCCGCGCAGATTCTTGCCCAGGTCGTCTACCGTTGCTTGCAGGGCGTTCAACTCCTTACTGATGCGTGCCGCATGCTCGTAAAGCGCCCAGCCGATTTGCGTCGGCTCCACCCGGCGCGTGGTACGCCGAAACAGCTGCACTTGAATGCTCTGCTCCAGGGCCTTGAGTCTGCGGCTGACGTGCGAGCGTGATGTGCCAAGGCGGCGTGCGGCAGCGCTCATGCTGCCCGCTTCGACTACAGCGCTGAGAAACTGCAGGTTCTTGATGTCCATCCATTGTTGCCTATTTGTAAACGGTTTGGGCTGGTTGGCGGATATTGTAGATCAGTCAGTCAGCTTCTATAGTCTTTGCACTTTATTATTCTGATACCCCATGCCCGACGTGCCCCAAGGAGAACAACAATGAGTCTTCCCAGCATTCTGCAGAACTCGCTGACACTACCGGTTATCTGCTCACCGCTGTTTATCATCTCCAACCCTGACCTGGTGATCGCCCAGTGCAAAGCCGGCGTGGTCGGCTCTTTCCCGGCGCTGAATGCGCGGCCCGCTGAAGAGCTTGAGGTCTGGCTCAAGCGCATTACCAGCGAGCTTGCCGAGTACCAGGCGGCCAACCCTGATGCGATCGTCGCGCCCTTTGCCGTCAACCAGATTGTGCACGGCAGCAACGATCGTCTGCAGCACGATGTCGAGATGTGCGTGAAGTACAAGGTGCCGATCGTCATCACCAGTCTGCGCGCGCCCAACGAGGTGGTCGGTCCGATTCACAGTTATGGTGGTCTGGTGTTCCACGATGTGATCAACGTCAAGCACGCGAAAAAAGCCATCGAGGCGGGTGTTGATGGTCTGATTCTGGTCTGTGCTGGCGCGGGCGGCCACGCCGGTCAGCTCAGCCCCTTTGCGCTGGTATCCGAAATTCGTGCTTTTTATGACGGTCCTATCATCCTCTCTGGCTCTATTTCCAAGGGTGAGCAGATACTGTCGGCGCAGGCCATGGGTGCCGATCTGGCCTATATGGGTACCCGCTTTATTGCTACCCATGAAGCCAATGCCGACGCGGCCTACAAGCAGATGCTGGTCGATACAAGCGCAGATGACATCGTTTACAGCAATCTCTTTACCGGGGTACACGGTAACTACCTCAAGCCCAGCATCGTCAACGCTGGCATGGATCCTGAGAATCTGCCCGAAGGCGACAAGACCAGCATGAAGTTCGGCTCTGGCGGTAGTAACAAGAGCAAGGCGTGGCGCGATATCTGGGGCGCTGGTCAGGGTGTTGGCAGCATTGGCGGTATCACCTCCACCGCCGAAGCCGTTAGCCAGCTCGAGCAGGAGTATGCTGATGCCCGTAAACGGATGCAGCAGATTGCCAGCCCATACGGTGAGCAGGGATGACTGCGCGCCTGATCTGCGGTGAATTGGACCGCAGTGGTGATCAGGTAGCACAGCGTGCGTTGCAACTGGCAGGTGGTCTGGCTCGGCTGGGGGTTGAGGACGGCGACGTGATCGCCGTGATGCTGCGCAATGGGCCGGTGTTTATCGATGCCATTCAAAGCTGTCAGACGGCCGGCTGCTTTTACTGCCCAATCAACTGGCACTTCAAGGCCGATGAAGTAGCCTTCCTGTTGCAGGACTCGGGGGCCAAGGTGTTACTGGTCGAGGCCGATCTGCTGGGCGAGATCGCGCGGGTTGTTCCTGCGGGCGTAGTGGTCCTGGTCAATGGTGCCAGCGCTGCTTTGATCGCGGGAGCTCTGCCCTATGAAGCCTGGCTGAGCGAGCAGTCGCCCTATGTCGGTGAACCGCGCACGCCGCGGGCACACATGGCTTACACCTCTGGTACCACCGGGCGGCCCAAGGGGGTAAAACGTCTGGCGCCGCCAGCTGAAGAGCGTGAAGCCATGGCCGCCTCCATGCGTGAGCTATCGCGTGCAGCCTGGGGTATTGAGCCTGGCGTACGGACACTGGTGTCAGCGCCCCTCTATCACAGTGCCCCCAGCTCCTTTGCACAGCAATCGATTCTGCAGGCTGAGCTTATGGTCGTGATGCCCCGCTTTGACGCGGAGCAAACGCTGGCGCTGATCGAGCAGTATCGGATCGACACCGTGTTTCTGGTGCCCATCATGTACGTGCGTTTGCTGCGCCTGCCAGCGGAGATCAGGGCCAGGTATGACCTG
The DNA here is from genome assembly GCF_963977355.1 of uncultured Halopseudomonas sp. Classification (NCBI taxonomy): domain Bacteria; kingdom Pseudomonadati; phylum Pseudomonadota; class Gammaproteobacteria; order Pseudomonadales; family Pseudomonadaceae; genus Halopseudomonas; species uncultured Halopseudomonas sp. The sequence continues at coordinate 25,724 of NZ_CAXBOV010000026.1, forward strand.
TCATCGGTCCGCTTTGTGGCCTCTACCGGTGCCCCCTGTGCGCCTGATGTGAAGCTGGCAATGCTCGACTGGTGGGGCCCGGTGATCTACGAAACCTACGCCTCGAGCGAAACCGGCATGATCACTATCCAGGATCCCGTCTCTGCGCGGCGAAAACCCGGCAGCGTCGGTTTGCCGATTGGTCAGACGCGTATCCGCATTGTCGATGAGCAGGGTAATGATTGCCCGTTAGGCGAGCCGGGCGTGATCTATGTGCGCCAGCCAGCGGTACCGGATTTCGTTTACCTGAATAATGACGATGCCCGGGCCAAGGCTGGGCTGGATGATCTGGTAACGGTGGGCGATATAGGTTATCTGGACGAGGAAGGATATCTCTACGTGTGTGACCGAAAATCGGACATGGTGATTTCCGGTGGGGTGAACATCTATCCTGCGGAAATCGAGCATGTGCTGATAACACTGCCAGGTGTTATCGACTGTGCTGTGCTGGGTGTGCCCGATGCCGAATATGGTGAATCCTTGCTGGCTGTTGTGGCTGCGCCAGATGGCCTGTTGGATGCGGAGCAGGTACAGCAATATATCCGTGACCGTCTGGCCAGCTTCAAGGTGCCCAGGAGAGTGGAGCTTATCGATACCTTGCCGCGCGACGATAATGGCAAGATTGCCAAGCGTCGGCTGCGGGAGCGTTTTGCCCCCAACTGAGGCTTGAAACAGGAGGCCTGGATCTGCGCAATCTTTTCGGTTTTGAAGTGTAAAGAGACATTTTTATCCCGGCCGACAAGGGAGTAAGATACAGGCGCTTTTATCCTTCCGGGAAATCTCAATGCATTGTCCATTCTGTGGCGCCCATGACACCAAAGTGATCGACTCCCGACTGGTAGCTGAGGGTGATCAGGTGCGTCGACGCCGCGAGTGTCTGGCCTGCCAGGAACGTTTTACGACGTTTGAAACCGCCGAGCTGGTGCTCCCCAGGATCATCAAGGGTGATGGCAGACGCCAGCCATTCGACGAAGAAAAACTGCGCGCGGGTATGCAACGGGCGTTGGAGAAGCGTCCGGTCAGCGTTGAGCAGATTGAGGCCGCGATCGGGCATATCAAGCATCGCCTGCGCGCAACCGGCGAGCGGGAAGTGCCGGCGATGGTCGTGGGTGAAATGGTCATGAACGAGCTCAAGCAGCTCGACGAGGTCGCCTACATCCGTTTTGCCTCCGTCTATCGGCGCTTTCAGGATCTGAACCAGTTCCGCGAGGAGATCGAGCGTCTGTCGCGCCGCGACAAGGACGAGCCTGATGCCTGATCAGGCGATCAGCGACCGGAGCATGATGGCCCGGGCGCTGCAACTGGCGACTAAAGGGCTGTATACCACTGATCCCAACCCCCGTGTCGGTTGTGTGCTGGTGCGCGAGGGTCGGATCGTGGGTGAGGGCTGGCATGTCCGTGCAGGGGAAGGGCACGCCGAGGTCAATGCGCTGTTGCAGGCGGGCGAACAATCCCGGGGTGCAACCGCTTATGTAACCCTGGAGCCCTGTAGCCACACCGGTCGTACACCACCCTGCGCTGATGCACTGATTGCCGCCGGCGTTGTGCGCGTGGTGGCTGCAATGCAGGATCCCAATCCGCTGGTCGCCGGGCGTGGCCTTGAGCGCCTCCGCGCAGCGGGCATTGATGTCCATTGCGGCGTGCTTGAAGCAGAGGCTGGCGCATTGAACCCCGGCTTCATAAAACGTATGCAGACCGGTCTGCCCTTTGTACGGCTCAAGCTGGCAATGAGTATGGATGGCCGCACTGCCATGGCCAGTGGCGAAAGCCAATGGATTACCGGGCCCGAAGCTCGCGCCGATGTGCAGCGACTGCGGGCCCGCAGTAGCGCAGTCATATCCGGCGCCGATGCCGTGCTGCTGGATAACTCGGCTTTGACCGTACGCAGTGCGCAGTTGGGCTTGCCGGATGCGCAGGCGACTGCAGCGGCGGAAAGCCAGCCGCTGCGTGTGCTGGTAGATGGCGGCCTACGCGTGCCTTTGAGTAGCCGCTTGTTCCAGCAGGCCGGCCCCGTGCTGGTAGCCTGCCGTCTGGGTGAGACGCCGGTTGAGGATTACCGAGCCGCAGGTGCAGAGCTGCTCACCCTGCCTCGCGGGGACGGTCAGTATGTGGATCTGGAGGCGCTGTTGCGGCTACTCGCGACACGTAGCTGCAATGAGGTGCTGGTAGAGACCGGAGCGGGGCTGGCAGGAGCATTTCTGCAGGCAGGCCTGGTTGACGAGTTGATTGTATATATGGCGCCAAGGCTGCTGGGCAGTCTGGCGCGACCCTTGTTGGAATTGCCCTTCAACAGCATGGCCGAGGCCATGCAGCTTGATGTCATCGACATGCGGGTTGTCGGCCGTGACTGGCGAATCACGGCGCGACCGGTTCTTCCTTTCTAAAGAGTGTTTCACTATGCATACGGCAGTTCAATGGTTGCTGATTGTAATGGCAGTAGCTGCGTTTCTGGGTGTGGTTTTCGAGGAGTTGATTCACGTCAACAAGGCCAAGGTGGTGCTGTTTTTCGGCGCGCTGGCGTGGGTGGTGCTGTTTGTTGCTGCACCTGACGAGGTCTTTCGTGAGAGGGTCCACGAGGCGCTAAACGAAAATATCACGGATATCGCCGGGCTCTGGCTCTTCCTGCTTGCGACCATGACCTTTGTCGCTTACCTGAACAAGAAGGGACTGATTGAAAATATCATCTACAGCATCCTCCCTGGTCGGGTGACCGAGCGGAAGTTGTTGTTTCTTACTGGCCTGTTCTGTTTTGTATTTTCGTCCATTGCAGACAACATCACCGCTACTCTGGTGTCGGTGGCGCTGGTACTGAGTCTCAAGATGGAATTACGCAAGACCCTGCGTTTTGCCACGCTGGTGGTTTTTGCGGTGAATTCCGGCGGCGTGGCGATGATTACCGGCGACGTTACCACGCTGATGATCTTCCTCGCAGACAAGGTCGAGATAACCCACCTTTTGATGCTCAGCGGCCCCGCGTTGTTGGCGGTACTGCTGCTCGCCGTGTTGCTGTCGGTCGGCCTCAATGGCGAAGTGGTCATTGAAAAGGCTTCGTTGCAACCATTACGCGGAGTCGACCAGTTCATTGGTCTTTTATTCCTGCTGACTATTCTGGGTACCATTGTGGGTAGTCTGCTGTATTCGATACCGCCGGTTCTTACCTTTCTGACTGGTCTGTCACTGATGTTTTTGATTGCACGGTTTTTCAACGAGGACATCGAAAACGACCCGATTCTCGAGTACGTCAGGGCAATCGAATTCGAGACATTGTTGTTCTTCCTGGGTGTGCTGCTGCTGGTTGGCATGTTGCAATTTATCGGTGTACTGCAAGGCCTGACGGCGCTTTACGACCTGGTGCCGGTGATTGTTGCCAACTTGCTGATGGGCATTCTTTCGGCGCTGATTGACAACGTGCCGTTGACCGCCGCTCTGCTCAAGGCCGACCTGCAGATGAGCACTGCCGATTGGATGGGGCTGACTTATGCTGTCGGAGTAGGCGGTTCATTGCTTATAATCGGCTCCGCTGCCGGGATAGTCGCGATGAGCAAGTTGCCCGGGTTGACCTTTCTGACCTACATGCGCAGTTTCGGGTTGCTGCTTGCGGCCTTCGTCTTCGGCTATATCTCGGTTTACGGGTTGGGTCTGCTGGTCAGCGGCTAGTAGACTGCACCCCTGGAAAAGAGGCAATTACATGTTCACAGGCATTATTGAAGCGGTTGGCCAGATCCAGAGCATGCAGCCCCGCGGCGGCGACGTCCGGTTGTATGTGAAAACTGCGGGTCTTGACCTGGGTGACGTCAAACTAGGTGACAGCATCGCAGTCAATGGCGTCTGCCTGACTGCGGTGGAATTGCCGGGCGACGGTTTCTGGGCCGATGTTAGCCAGGAGACCATTCGCCGCACTGCACTGTCGCGGCTCCAGGAAGGCAGCCGGGTCAATCTGGAAAAGGCATTGACGCCCTCGTCACGCCTAGGTGGACACCTGGTCAGCGGTCATGTGGACGGTGTGGGAAAGGTTCTGTCTCTGAAAGAAGACGCCCGCTCCTGGCATTTCCGGATCGAGGCGCCGGCAGCGCTCGCACGTTATATTGCCGAAAAAGGTTCGATTACCGTCGATGGCACCAGCCTCACAGTCAACGCTGTTGATGGTGCCGTTTTCGATCTGAACATTGTGCCGCACACCATGCAGGAAACGGTGATGGGTGATTACCAGGCTGGTAGCCCGGTGAACCTGGAAGTCGACCTGATTGCCCGCTATCTGGAGCGCTTGTTGCTGGGTGACAAGGCGGCTGAACCGAACCGCGATAGCCGCCTGAGCATGTCTTTTCTTGCCGAAAACGGCTACCTGAAATCCTGAAATCTCAGGCCGTGAACAAGGAGCCCGGGAGGGCCGCATGAAACTCAATACTGTAGAAGAACTGCTGGAAGATATCCGCGCTGGAAAGATGGTCATCCTGATGGATGATGAAGATCGCGAGAATGAAGGTGATCTGATCATGGCGGGCCAGGCGTGTCAGGCCGAGCACATCAATTTCATGGCCCGATATGGTCGCGGACTGATCTGCATGCCCATGAGCCTGGAGCACTGCGAGCGTCTCGATCTGCCGCTGATGGTGCAACGTAATAATTCGGGTTTTGGTACCAAGTTTACCGTTTCCATCGAAGCGGCCGTGGGGGTCAGCACCGGTATTTCCGCAGCTGACCGCGCTCGCACAGTCCAGGCAGCAGCGGCGCCGGGTGCCGTCGCCGATGATATCGTCAGCCCTGGCCACATCTTCCCGTTGATGGCCCAACCCGGTGGTGTACTGGCGCGCGCCGGACACACCGAGGCAGCCTGCGACCTGGCGCGTATGGCCGGTTTTGGCGAGTCGGGTGTTATCTGCGAGATCATGAATGATGATGGCAGTATGTCGCGTCGCCCACAGCTTGAAGCCTTTGCCCGTGAGCACAATCTGAAGATCGGTACCATTGCCGACCTCATTCATTATCGTTTGCTCAATGAACGCACGGTCAAGCGCATCTCCGAGCAGCCCCTGGAAACCGAGATAGGCAGCTTCAATCTGGTGACCTACCGTGACAGCCTGGAAGGCGCTGTGCACCTGGCGTTGACCCTGGGCAAGATGGAGCCGGAAGAGCCGACTCTGGTCCGTGTACACAACATGGATCCGCTGCGGGACCTGTTTATGGTCAGTCAGCCAGGGCGCTGGAGTCTGCGCGCCGCGATGAGCAAGCTGGCCGGAGAGGGACATGGGGTTGTACTGTTGCTGGGTAACCAGATGGGTTCGGAAGAGCTGCTGCATCATGTCAATCAGCTTGCCGGCACTGACACGCCTGAGCGTGAGCCGACTACCTACAATACGGTTGGGGCGGGTTCGCAGATACTGCGTGACCTGGGTGTACGCAAGATGCGGCTGTTGTCCCAGCCAATGAAGTTCAATGCCATATCCGGTTTCGACCTGGAAGTAGTAGAATATCTGCCCTGCGAATAAACGCACCCGATACACGACTGCGCCTGGTGCCCAGCCGGTTCTTTAAGAGAGAGATAACATGTCAGCTATACGTACCATTGAAGGCGATTTCGTATCCGTGCAGGGCCGTTATGCCTTGGTTGTCGGTCGCTTTAACAGTTTTGTTGTCGAAAGCCTGTTGTCCGGTGCAATCGATGCGCTCAAGCGCCACGGCGTGAAAGAAGCAGACATCACTATCGTGCGGGCTCCGGGTGCGTTCGAGATTCCCCTGGTCGTGAAGAAAGTCGCCGAGACCAAACAGTTTGATGCCATCGTTACACTGGGCGCAGTAATTCGTGGTGGTACACCCCACTTCGAATATGTTGCCGGCGAGTGCGTCAAGGGCATCGGCAGCCTGTCGCTGGAATACGGTATACCGGTCGCCTTTGGCGTACTCACCGTCGACAGCATCGAGCAGGCCATCGAGCGCTCCGGCACCAAGGCCGGTAACAAAGGTGCCGAGGCAGCAATGTCCGCTGTGGAAATGGTCAGCCTGTTCAAGCAGTTGGAGGCCAAGTGAGCGATTCAGACCAGCAGCCGGCCAGTACTGGTCGGCCCAAGGCTTCGGCTCGCCGCAAAGCCCGCAGCCTGGCTGTTCAGGCGCTGTATGGCTGGCAAGTGGCTGACTTGCCCCTGTCTGATATCGAAGCCCAGTATCGTGCAGACAACGATTTTGCCAAGGTCGATGGTGCCTATTTCCACGAACTGCTCACCGGCGTTGGCCGCAACCTGACGGAGCTCGATGAGCACCTGGGTAGTGTGCTGGACCGTCCTGTACATGAGCTCGACCCCGTCGAAATGGCTATTCTGCGCCTTGGGGTATACGAACTGGTGCACCGGATTGATGTACCCTACAAGGTAGTAATCAACGAAGGCATTGAACTGGCGAAGATCTTCGGGGCCACCGATGGCCACAAATACGTCAATGGCATTCTCGACAAGCTGGCTCCAAGCTTGCGCAGTGTCGAGGTCAACGCGTCCCGCCGGGGGCGTTGATAGCCATCTGTAAAAGGCCGCAGCCATGTCGCTGGGTGAATTTGAACTGATTAGCCGGTATTTTCGCAGCATGGCGCTGGCAAATGCGGGTGGCTCGGAACATGTCACCCTGGGCATTGGTGATGACGCAGCGCTCTTTACTACGTCTCCTGACAAGCAGTTGGTGGTCTCTACCGACACGGTTGTGCTTGGCACACATTTCCCCCCGGACTACATTCCCGCGAACCTGGCCTATCGTGCCCTCGCAGCGGCAGTCAGCGATCTTGCTGCCATGGGTGCGCGGCCGCTGAGCTTCACTCTGGCGCTGACATTGCCCGGGGTGGACGAGGACTGGCTGCAGAGCTTTGCCCAAGGGCTTACCGATGCGGCATGCGATCATCGCATCAGTCTGATCGGGGGTGATACCACCCGAGGCCCTCTCAACATCAACGTTACTGTCCTGGGAGAAGTGCGCCCGCGTAATGTGGTGCGGCGCGGTGATGCTCAGCCGGGAGATCTACTTTGCGTTGGTGGCCCCTTGGGCGACGGCGGTGGTGGTCTTGCCGTTGTTCTGGGTCAGGACATACCTGGCGCTGTCAGTGACGCCGAGCGGGATTATCTGTTTCAGCGCTTCTGGCGTCCCCAGGCTCAGTGTGAACTCGGGCTTGAGCTTGCCGGGGTAGCCAGCGCAGGGCTGGATGTTTCCGACGGGCTGATCGCAGATGCCCGTCATCTGGCTCAGGCCAGTGACGTAGCACTGCACATTCGCGTTGCAGATCTGCCCTGCTCGACGGCGCTGCAAGCCTGGCCGCAGGTACAGCGCATGGAGTGGATGCTGGGCGGCGGCGATGATTATGTGTTGTTATTTACTTTGCCGGTTGCCAGTATCCGCTGTCTCGAGGTCTGGGCTTCCCAGGGATTCGGCGTGACCGTTATTGGCGAGGCCGTGGTCGGCAGCGGTGTTTGGCTGGATGACGGTCAGGAGCTGAGTGAGATGGTCGAGCCCGCCGGTTATCAGCATTTTCAGAGGAACAATAATGACTGAAAGGTCTGTTCACGCACCTGCATCGGTATGGCGCAACCCCATACATTTTCTGGCCTTCGGTTTTGGCAGCGGTGCGGTACGACACGCCCCCGGCACCTGGGGTACGTTGGCGGCAGTGCCCTTTGTACCGCTTTGGCAGCATCTGCCCTTTGCCGGATACCTGGCCGTTCTGGTAGGTAGCGCGCTACTGGGCATTTGGCTTTGTGGACGCACCGCCAGGGACATGGGTGTGCACGATCACGGCGGCATTGTCTGGGACGAGTTTGTCGGCTACTGGCTGACCATGCTGCTGGCGCCCCCTGGTTGGCTGTGGCTGCTCGCGGGTTTTGTATGCTTCCGGTTCTTCGATATTCTCAAACCCTGGCCGATAGGTTGGGTCGATCGCAAGGTTCACGGTGGCCTGGGCATCATGCTTGACGATGTGCTGGCCGGACTGATGGCCCTGATCGTTCTGTTTGTGATTGAGCAACTGATCTGATTACCGCTTCAAGGAGAATGCCAATGCCAAGGAAAGAAGTCATTGCATGTCTGGTCCTGGCCCTGTGCCTGGCTGCTGGCATCGCCAGCGCCGAGCCGAGCGTAAGGGTTGTCGGGCTGTTTTCGGGTGCAGCCGTGGTCAACATCGACGGCCAGCGACACATGTTGCGAATCGGCAAGCCGGGGCCTCAGGGCGTCGAACTGCTTGCCTCAGACAGCCGTACCGCCACATTGCGGATCAATGGTCAGACCCGCCAGCTTTCCCTGCAGCGCGACTACACCGACGGTTTCGCCGCTGTGGAGCGCAAGCAGGTAACTATTGGCCGCACCGGCGGTGGTCATTTTCGTATCGTCGGTTCAATCAATGGTCAGAACGTGCAGTTCATGCTGGATACCGGCGCAACGAGTGTGGCGATGAGCTCGTTTCAGGCCGATCGCCTGGGTATCGATTACCGATTGGACGGAGTGCCCATCATGGCCAGTACGGCCAGTGCTCAGGTGGAGGGCTTCCGGGTCATGCTGGACAGAGTGAAGGTCGGTGACATTGAGCTGACCAATGTCGAGGGTGTGGTTCTGGAGGGCGCCTTCCCCACAGAGGTCCTGCTGGGTAACAGTTATCTGAGCAGGGTGCGCATGATCGACAACGGTGACACCCTGCTTCTGGAGAGTCGCCACTGATTTCCGGGTCCGCCGGCTACATGACGTCACATTCGCCGAGCCTCTATTCATCGCGGCATGGCCGTTCTCCTGATAATATAGCGGCCCTTTATTGCAACAACCGGACAGGAGCCTGGTGTGTCAGTCACCTTTGTTGCGTCATGCAAGTTACCGACCCGCTGGGGCACCTTCACCATGCACGGCTTCCTCGAACCGGAAACTGGCAAGGAACACGTCGTTCTGACCATGGGCGACGTTGCCGATGGCAAACCTGTGCTGGGTCGCCTGCACTCCGAATGCCTGACAGGCGACGCGCTGTTCAGTTTGCGCTGTGATTGCGGCTTCCAATTGGAAGCCGCACTTCAGGCCATCGCTGAAGAGGGCCGAGGCGCGCTTTTGTATCTGCGTCAGGAAGGTCGAGGCATTGGATTAATGAACAAGGTCAGGGCCTATCACCTGCAGGACGGAGGTGCGGATACGGTCGAGGCCAACGAGCTGCTTGGATTTGGTGCAGATCAGCGCGATTACGGGATATGCGAGCCGATGCTCAAGCATCTGGGTATATCCAGCCTGCGTCTGCTGACCAATAATCCTCGCAAGGTCAAGGCCCTGGAGGGTTACGGCCTGAGGGTAACCGAGCGCCTGCCCCTGGAGTTCGGCCTTAATCCCCACAACAGCAAGTACCTGGCAACCAAGGCCGGCAAGCTTGGCCATATGCTGGGGCAGATGCATCAGGAGGAGAAAGAATAATGTTCGATCCCACCCAACATTGGCGCGCCCTGCAGCGTAACTGGCGGATGCAGAGCATTGTTACGCTTTGCCTGCCCATAGCCCTGGCCTGGTTGTTGAAAGACCAGCCTGGCGCGTGGGAAAACGGTGCCATCTGGCTGTTTGTTTTGGGCTTGGCCACACTGTTTCTCTCGCTGTGGCGTTTTCGCCGCTACAAGGCCGCCTTGATCGAGGCTGATCGCCTGGGTGAAGCCCCCGAAGCAGCCGATGCCTGGGTAACCCTGCACAGGGAGCAGTTACTGGGTTTGCTCAACGCCAAACTGCCTGCATGGGTCGGCATGCTGCATTATGTCTGCACTTCCGAAACCATTCCGCTGATCCTCCTGGTGCTCGCCAGCATGGGCGTCATGCTGCTTTACCGTCCGCCCGCTGCCTGGGTGAAGTAATGCGCCGCTGGCTGGCTGCGCTGGTTTGCCTGTGGCTGGCTAGCGGACAGGCCAGCGCTAGTGGTGGTGAGGCGCAGCGTATCGTCAGCCTTGCTCCGTTTCTCACCGATATGCTGGTCCAGCTTGATGTTTCCGATCGCCTGGTAGGTGTTCTGGATGATGGCTTGCTGGATGAAAAACTCGACTCCGTGAAGCGCGTGGGCGGTTATCAAACTCTTTCCAGAGAGCTGATTCTCTCCCAGAAGCCCGATCTTGTGCTGGCCTGGACATCAGGTAACGACCCCCAGTTGCTTGCTCAGCTCGAGAACTGGGGCTTGCAGGTAGAACGGTTTGATCCGCAACGTCTAGCCGATATTGCAGGCATGACCCGTGAGCTGGGACTTTTGCTCGGAGTTTCCGGCCGGGCTGAGCAATTGGCGGTCGACTTCGAGCAGGCCCTTGTGCGCCTGCAGCGCCCTATAAACGACGACGCACCGCGGGTTTTCGTGCAGCTTTGGGACAATCCTCTTTACACCGTAAGCGACCAACAGCTGATCGGCGATGCGCTGCGCCACTGTGGTGCCCGCAACATATTCGGTGAGCTGTCTGTTCTCGCACCGCAGGTAGGGCGTGAAAGCGTGATTGCTGCCGACCCCGATCTGATTATTGTGTTCGCGGACGAGCCAGCGCAAGCCAATCCCTGGTTGCAGCGTTGGCGCCAGTTCCCGCAAATGCGCGCGGTGCGCAACAACGGTTTGAAAAGCCTGGACGGCGACAGCCTGGTGAAGCCGACACCGCAGCTGGCTGAGGGCCTGGAGGGGTTGTGTAACCTGGTCTGGAGCAATGCTGCAGAAAAGACAATGAGCGGCTCCCGATAAAAAGGGGCACCCGAAGGCACCCTAAAGACGTCACGCTGACACCTGTACCTTGATTTAACGGACTCCAGCCGCGCGCAGGGCTGCCGGGGTGAACTGATTGTAGCTGGGCTCGAAGCCGAACTGGGGGGCAGAGACTTCTTCTGTGTACATGCCCAGGGCGATGTAACGACCGGCCAGCAGGTCATACAGCGTTTCGATGGCGTAACCCGGGAACTTCTCCACGTAGTTGTGGGCGATGTGTCCTTCACCTACGCGCCAGAGCGTGCCACGACCATCGTAATGGTCAGCCAGGGTGATCATCCACGAATCTTCGTCCATGAAGAAGTTACGCTGGGCGTAGATGTGGCGTTGACCGTCCTTCACGTTACCCTGGACTTCCCAAACGCGGTGCAGCTCGAAGCGGGTGTGTTCGGGGTTGATGTGACCGGCTTTCAGTACGTCGTCATAACTCACATCGCGCTGAGTCATCTTGTAGCTGTTGTACGGAATGAATACTTCCTTCTTGCCCACCATTTTCCAGTCATAACGGTCAGGTGCACCGTTATACATGGCGAAGTTGTCAGACGTACGCATACCATCCGAAGCCGTACCCGGACCGTCATACGCTACCTGCGGTGCACGGCGTACGCGACGCTGACCGGCGTTGTAAACCCAAGCCATACGCGGCTCTTTCAACTGATCCAGGGTATCGTGTACCAGCAGTACGTTACCTGCCAGACGCGAAGGTGCGTTTACACGCTGCTTGAAGAACAGCAGGGTGTTGGGGATGGTCGACTCGTCGACATCATCCATCAGCTGCGGGTAGCCCACTTCCTCCTCCAGCTTGATGAGGGTGTAGGAACCGTTGGTCTGCGGCATGGCCTGCATGTACCAGCGCTTGATGTTCACGCGGTAGCGAGTGTTGTGGTTCCAGACCACTTCCACACCCGATTCTGGAATCGGGAAGGCAAAGGTGCCGTGGGAGAAGTTGTCGATACCGTCGCCGCCGTTAACCAGTTTGGCCTGGCCAGCTGTGCGCTTGACCTGGTCGTAGACAGCCTGCGGGTAACCGATTGAACGGTGCGTCTGATAGACCGACATCTGGAAGGTTTCCGGATAGCGTTCGAACATCGCAATCTGACCAGGGGTCAGGTTCTCGCTGTACTGCTGATAGTTCTGGGCCGTGATCACGAACTCGGGCTGCTCGTCAGCATAGGGGTTGGACTGGAAGTTATCATCAACAATCCTACCTGCGTCCGGGCCCAGACCACCTGTCCATTCGGGAATGGTGCCGCCAGCATTACCAGATCGCTCCGCGCCAACCGGAGTCAGCTCGTTACCCAGTTTATCGATTTCGGCTTGCGTCAGGCTCTGGGCCAGGACGCTGGTTGCCATTAGGCTCAAAGCCAGACCACCGGCACCCAGTAGCGTTTTTTGCATCTGCATCATTATTTTTATCTCCAGTTGCCTGTCTTAGAAGTTCATGCCGACGCTGACGGACGCGAAGTCGCGGTCAACGTTCATGTTGTACTTGCCGCCAAAATAGTTGGTGTAGCTCAGGCTGGCTTCGTACTTGTTAGCGTAATCGGCGTTCAGGCCTATGCTGATAGTCTTGTTGCCTTCCTGAAAGCTCGGGCCATAACCTTCTACGTCATGGGACCAGGCAATGTTGGGCGTAAGGTTAACGCCCGCAAACACGTTGCTGTATGCAAGGGACGCGCGAGCACGGTAGCCCCAGGAGAAGTCTGTGAAGAAGCCGTCAGTCTCGCACCAGGAATTGACTTTGTCAGAGTTGGCCGCGTCACCCTGCGAAGAACAGGTGCCGTCGGCAAACGGGCTCTGACCGAACACGGAGTCACGCCCGTATTTGGTTTCACCCGGCGCATTGCTGATACCACCGATGTGGCCCACGCCTACTTCGCCTGCCAGGGCAAGCCGGCTGGCGCCCAGTACGCGCTCGATGAAGTGAATCACGGTCATCTGACCCTGGATGTATTCCTTGCGGTCAGAACCCTCGATCACGTCACCCGGTGAGTAAGTTACGCCGCGATGAATGTTGTCCGAGTTCAACAGCGCAGTCCGGCTCATGTCGGATGTGTTCAGATTCATTGGCATGTTCGGACGGTAGCTGATTTCACCCCCTACCGAAGCCGGCCCAACCATCGTCGCGAAGCTCATGCCATACAGACGGATATCTTCCGGATAGTCGAAGAAGTAGCCAGCAGCACCAGGAACGCCATCAATACCGACAACCGGACCGCCCTGACCTGTCAGCAACCCGGCAAAACGGTTGTTGAAGGTTGGCGTGCGGCTGTGATAATTCATGGCGTAGAAGCCGAACTCGGTATCGTTAAGTGCTGCTGCGTAGTAACGGAAAGCGACACCGAACTGGCCGTCGTCACTCGCGTCGCGGTCTTTTTCAGAGCGTACGATGTAATCGGCGATGCCGGCGATACCAAAACCGCCGGTGGCCAGCTCCGGATCACCCTGGGGCAGGTCGGCGCCTGAAACGACCAAGCGATCATTGCAACCCTTGGCAACGGTATCGCCGCCGAAGAAGGTGCCGCAGTTATCCAGAATGAACGGATGCCACTTGAGCTGGTAGAACGCTTCCATGGTCAGGTTGTCGGTCAGACCCTGGGAGAAATACAGCATTTCGACCGGCATCAAACCTTCTTTCAACTCGGCGCCGGGACGACGGAATGCAGCAACGTCGATGGGGTTGATCGAGTTGATCGAGTTACCGATAAAGGTGCTTTCCCCCCAGCTGACGACCTGACGACCCAAACGTACGTTGCCGGGGTTATTGCCGATGGTGTAGTTGTGATAAACGAAGGCATCAAGCAATGCCACGCCTGCACCTTTCTGCAGGGGATTACGACCGTCCTGTTCGATGCCGTCTTCGTAGAAATTGACACCATCATCCTCAATAGCAAAGTCGTACCAGTACTTGCCACGGAAGAAAGCACCGGAGTCGCCGTAGGACAGCTGCAGGTCATGCGACCCCTTGAAGATCTTGGAAAAGAAGTCGCCACTTTCGTAGTTCAGACGGTTGTCGTCTGAAGTACGCGCCAATGCCTGGCCGTTCTGGTCAACGCCATCAACAGACGTAGCGAAGTGGATATAGTCTTTCTCGGCGTCCGCGGTCGACATGCTGGCGCCAATGGAAAGCTGCGAGTCGAACTGACCGCGCACTTCGCCGATGTTGAAACCAACTGCGTTGGATGAGCCGCTAAAACTGGCCAGACCGATCGCCAGTGGCAAGGCGGCCAGCGCCCATGCAGGGATTGTTTTTGTCATTGTGCTGCTCCTTGGTTGTAACCCTGTAGTACCCGCACCTTTGCCTGGATGGCGAGTATGCAGAAGGGAAAGGCCGCTTCGAGGGGCTCTTTCACGTCTGGGTAGTGTGCATGCGGTCGCTTGATCGGACCCGGCCGAGGGGGACCTCAGTTGCGGTCCTGAGAGGTCCGGGGGCAATTGGGAGATCAATTTGTCTATTCTTCTACGCTATCCTACTCTGCATAACAGAGTGCTCTGTAGATATTAGATTGTTGCCGAGCTTGACCATGATCTAGTTGCAAGGAGAGCGGATGAACATTCAACACGATGTCGGGGACGAACCCCGCGAGCGCATGGAATGGATTGGCGTTATAGAGCAGGGCCTGGCTTCTTACGGCCAGTCGCTGTCCTGTTCCCCGGTGGCGTCCCGCTTGCTGGCACAATGTCAGGGGGCGGAGTCAATAGACCAGGCCAGCTGCAGCCTGTTCTGGGAGGAGGCCCAAACCCTGAGCGGTGACACTTTGCTGGGTATGCGTTGCGCTCGAGGGGCGGTGTTGCCTGTGCCCTTGCAGATGCTTGAGCTGACAGGCGCAGCCAGTGCCGATCTGGGTACGGCCGTTGGGCATCTAGTGCGGTTTTTTTCTTTGCTGAGCACTCAGGCCCGCCTGGAACAGCTGCGCTCGACCAATCGCATCATGCTGCTGCTACATCCTCGAGGAAAACCCCATGTGCAGCAACAGGAGGCATTGCTGGGGTTGGTAGCACGGCTGTTGCAGCGCTTTGTCAGTGGCACCGAACACGCCCAGGCGGGCCTGTCGCTTATTTCTCCAGCGCCAGAGCGGGTGAATTACCGACGGTTGGAATGGTGTGCCGATTGCCGTCATGGCAATGCATACGGGTTGCTGTTTCCGGCCGACTGGATGCAGCTGGCCCTCCCGGGAACAACGCCGGCATTGTTGGGTGGGATGGCCGGTGCGCTGCAGGGCTTTATCGCCAGCATGCCGGCCAGCGATGTGGTTGATCGGGTGCGGCGGGATATTGTTTTGCGGCTGGGTAGTGGTCATTTGACCGAACAGGACATTGCCGAGCCGTTGAAGGTCAGTCCCAGGCACCTGCGTCGGCTGTTGCGTCAGCACAACACGACTTATGAGCAATTGCTCGATCAGGCGCGCCGTGAGGAGGCCCTGCGACTTCTGGCCGATACGCGCAAGTCACTGACGGCGATTTCCTATGAGGTCGGCTTTCTCGACCCAAGCAGTTTCACCCGTGCCTTTCGCCGCTGGACCGGTATTAGCCCCAGCGACTATCGGCGCAGATTACCCCAGAGCTCGTCGGTGTCCGTGCACAGGCACGTCGAGTCGCCATTGCGGCGGCTCGCTTGAGCGCGGGTCACGCCATTTCCCGCCGAGGCGGCCGGGTACCAGTCGAGGTATTCCTGGTGTTATGCAGGGCGGCTGGAATGTGCGACCCGATTGTCGAGCATCCTTAGTCAGAGCTGCCGTCGCCGGAGCGAAGGCAGCGAGTAACGCCTGATCAGAACTCCGGCGTCCAGCTGACTGAAAGCTGTGCGTTCAGATCGTTCTCACGGTAAGAATAGGTCTGTCCGTTGGTGTTGTAGTTGGCCAGACTATAGTCCTTGTCCAGCAGGTTGCCGACTTTCAGATTCCAGCGCACCGCTTCAGTCATGATCCAGTGGGCGCGCGCTTCTACGAGGCCATATCCGGCCAACTTCTGTTGATTGGCCGGATCATTGTAGCGCTCACTGTTGGCCATCACACTGAAACCGATACCCAATGCACCCCACTGTTTGTCTGCATCCACGCTCAGCAGACGCTTGGGCCTGCGTGGCAACAGATTGCCTGTGCTGCGGTCACGTGGGTCCAGCCAGGTAGCCGCCAGCGTGGTTTGCCAGCCAGCCAGCTCGGTTGTGGCGCTGAGCTCCAGGCCATGGATCCGTGCGCGGCTGATGTTCTGCGCAACAAAAAACGGATCGAGCAGAATCAGGTCATCTATATCCGTGCGGAATGCGGCGGCTTGCAGTTGAAGATCCTGAAGCTGACCACGCCATTGCAGCTCATAGCTTTTCGAACGCTCCGGCTGCAGATTGGGGTTGGCACCAAAGCTGGTGTAAAGATCGTTGAACGTAGGCGCACGGAAACCCTCGCCGTAGGAGGCGACCAGTTGTTGATTGTCCGCTACAGGGATGATCAGCGCTGCGTTGAACGTATTGGCGCGACCGAACTGCTCGTTGTCGTCGTGCCGCCAGCCAAGTTCTGTCTGGAACTGCTCGCTGGCAAAGCGGTGCTGGACGAATGCGGCGCGGTTGAAACGCTCGGTCTCGATAAAACTCCCGGTGCTGCGCAACCGATCTTCATGCCAGTCCAGACCGGTTTGCAGGCTGTGCTGTTCGTTCAGCTGCAAGGTGTTGAGCCAGCTCGCAGAGTCACGGTAGGTGTTATAGGTAAAATTGAAGAAATCATAATTGCTGTCACGCTTGTCTTCTGCGTGGCCAGCTTCCAGGCGTGTTGTCCACTGCGGGTTGACCTGCCACTGCATATGCGTAGCGACGGTGCTAAGGGTGAAGTCGTCTTCGGGGTTACCAAACAGATCGTATTCGGTATTCCCGCTCTGCTCGAGCAAGCGCACACCCGCTTCCAGGTCATCGGTAAAGCTGTGAATCAGGCTGGCATTGAAAGCGCGGTTGCGATAGGCGTCGTCATCCTGGTCTCCGGCAGTTTCATGGCGGGTACGATCAAAACCGCCGGTTTCATTCAGACTGGCGCCCAGATCAAAGCGGGTGCGCTCATCGCCGCCGGACAAGCCAACGTGGCGTCGGTAGGTATCGTTGCTGCCAACACCAAAGCTGGCGCGGGGGTTCAGGCCAGCCTTACCCTGTCGTGTGAAAATCTGAACTACGCCACCAATCGCATCCGAGCCGTATACGGCGGACCGGGGGCCGCGGATAACTTCGATACGTTCAATCTGGTCGACGTTGAGAAACTCCAGACTGGCCTGGCCGGCCGAAGCGCTACCTATACGCTGGCCGTCCACCAGTATGAGTGACTGCGTGCTGCCGGTGCCGCGCAGTGACAGAGCCGTCAGGCTGCCCTGGCCGCCATTGGTTGTGATTGATGCGCCAGGCACGCGACTTAGCAGATCGACTACCGAGTTTGGCTGCAATCGTTGGATATCGGCGCGGGTAAAAATGGTTGTTGCTGCGGGCGTACTGGAAAGGGATTGTGCCTGACGGGAAGCTGTAATGACGGTGTCAGGAAGATCCACTGCGCTGTTGGCCAGGGCGATGCCGGATGCCAGCAGAGTGGGTACAAGTAATAAAAATCTGTTCATGTTGAGCCTCAAAAGAAACGCTTTTGAGGAGGGCGAGAAGCCAGCAGATTCTGTCGGTACAGCGAAGGGACAGCCATGCACTGGCCGGGTGACGCCCTCCGCGACACCTCAGCAATGCAGGCCCCGGCAATTCTGCCATGGGGTTCTGCTTCGCACAGGGCCGGTCTCCGGGCTCAGGTCATCAGTGATGCCGCCTTCCCGCGCGTGAAGCGCAGTGGCTGTATGGCACTACCTGCAAGCCGATGGTGGCGGCTCGCGATCCTTTACCGTTGCGGGGGCAGCGTCGGGGTTGCACCGACTTCCCGTTTCACCCCAAGGCCTGTTGGCCTGTGGGGCACCCAGTGCGACTGGAAGCGGGGTGGACTCTAGGGGGAATGTGCTGCGGGGTCAAGCTCGCTCGCGTGAATCAGTCGCTCTGGGACAGTCTCAGGCGAATCGCAGCCTCGATTCCCTGGGCGTCCAGTCCGCACTCTGCCAGCATTTGCGCTGGTTTGGCGTGCTCGACATAACGATCGGGTAAACCCAGATGCAGTACCGGTACATTGATGCGCTCGGCTGTCAGCCACTCGCTTACCGCGCTACCCGCGCCGCCCATCACGGTGTTCTCTTCCAGCGTCACCAGTAACCCATGCTTGCCTGCCAACTGACGGATCAGTTCGACATCCAGCGGCTTGACGAACCGCATGTTGGCGACGCTGGCATTCAATGCTTCGGCGGCCACCAGGGCGTTTGCATGCAGGGTGCCGAAGCAGAGAATGGCTACCCCTTCGCCTTCGCGGGTGAGCACGCCCTTGCCTATGGGTAGGGCCTCAAGTTCGGGCTCGATGGGTACGCCGGGGCCGGTTCCGCGTGGGTAGCGTACGGCCGCAGGACCGTCGTGCATGAAGCCGGTCGTCAGCATCTGCCGGGTTTCGTTTTCATCCGCGGGCGCCATGATCAACATATTTGGCAGGCAGCGCAGGAAGGACAGGTCGAAACTGCCGGCATGGGTAGGGCCGTCTTCCCCGACCAGTCCGGCCCTGTCGATAGCGAACAGCACGTCCAGATTCTGTACAGCGACGTCATGGATGACCTGATCGTAAGCCCGCTGCAGGAAGGTCGAGTAGATAGCCACGACGGGCTTGGCACCCTCACAGGCCATGCCAGCCGCAAGCGTCACTGCGTGTTGTTCGGCAATGGCAACGTCGAAATAACGCCGCGGGTAGCGCTCGCTGAAAGCGATCAGGTCCGAGCCTTCTTTCATGGCCGGAGTAATGCCGATCAGCCGTTCGTCCTCGGCTGCCATGTCGCAGAGCCATTGACCGAACACGCTGGAAAACTTCTGTTTGCTCGCGCCGCTATGGGTGCGCTTGGGCTCGAGCTTGGTAATTGCATGGTAGCCAATCGGATCGGCCTCGGCGGGCGAGAAGCCCTTGCCCTTCTGCGTGACCACATGCAGAAACTGCGGGCCCTTCAATTCGCGCATGTTGCCCAGCGTGGATATCAGGGTCGGGAGATCATGGCCGTCGATCGGGCCAATATAATTCCAGCCCAGCTCCTCGAACAGCGTCCCCTGGACCAGCATACCCTTGGCATGCTCCTCGGTCCGGCGCGCCAGTTCCCAGGCAGAGGGGATTTTTGCCAGGACTTTCTTGCTGCCTTCACGCATGTGCGAGTAGGTGCGGCTGGAAAGAATTTTGGCCAGATAGTTCGACAGGCCGCCGACGTTGCGGGAAATCGACATATCGTTGTCATTAAGTACCACCAACATGTCAGCCTCCACATCCGAGGCGTGATTCAGTGCCTCGAATGCCATGCCCGCGGTCAGCGCGCCGTCACCAATAACAGCCACGGTGCGCCTATCAAGACCTTGCAGCCCAGCGGCTATGGCCATGCCCAGAGCTGCGCTTATGGACGTGCTGGAGTGGCCAACGCCGAAGGTGTCATAGGGGCTTTCGCTGCGACGGGGGAATGCCGCCAGGCCGTCCTTCTGGCGCAGGGTACTCATTTGCTCCCGGCGGCCGGTCAATATCTTGTGCGGATAGGCCTGATGACCCACATCCCAAACAATGCGGTCCTCTGGGGTGTGGTAGGTGTAATGCAGGGCGATAGTCAGCTCGATAACACCCAGGCCCGCGCCAAAATGCCCGCCGGTCTGGCTGACTGTCCAGAGCAGATAGGCGCGCAGTTCATCCGCCAGCCTCGGTAGCAGATCTTCATCCAGCTCGCGTAGGCGTTCCGTGCTATCAATGCTGTCCAGCAGCGGGGTGTCAGGCCGTTCGCGGGGTATCTCGTGGAAAGTACTTGGCATCAAACAGAGCTCTGGGTGCCGGGACGACGGGCACAATTAAAACGGCAGTTTAACCGATGCGGGCGGATAGCCCAAGACTGCGGGCCGATCAGAAATTCCGTTGCACAATATAGTTGGCGAGCTGTTGGAGTCTCTCGCTGGCGTGACCAATTGGCTGCAATGCGTCGACTGCCTGATCGCGCAGCAATGTTGCAAGCTGACGAGCACCCTCCAGGCCCAGCAGGGCTGGATATGTTGGCTTGTCACGGGCAATGTCCGCGCCTTGCTGCTTACCCAGCACACTGGTCTCGCTTTCGATATCGAGAATATCGTCCTGCACCTGGAAAGCCAGGCCGATACAGTCAGCATAGTTACCCAGTGCCTGCAGATGATCCTGGCTGGCGTGGCCGCTGGCCAAAGCGCCCAACTGCACAGAGGCACGGATCAAAGCCCCGGTTTTCTGTCTGTGCATGATTTCCAGGTTGGCGATATCCAGGGTCTGGCCAACGGCGCCCAGATCGATCGCCTGACCACCTACCATGCCTGCTGGACCAGCAGCACCGGCCAAAAGCTGAATCATGTGCAGTCGCACTGTGGGTTCATGTTCCGGAGCTGCTGCAAGCCAGTCGAAGGCCATCGCGTGAAGCGCGTCGCCGGCCAGAATTGCCGTCGCTTCATCAAAGGCGCGGTGACAGGTCGGCTTACCCCTGCGCAAGTCATCGTTGTCCATCGCGGGCAGGTCATCATGAATCAGCGAATAGGCGTGGATCATTTCGACTGCGGCGGCGACTACATCAGCCTGCGCCGTATCGCCGTGCAATGCTTCGCAGCTGGCATAGGCGAGCATCGGGCGTATACGTTTGCCGCCATTGGTCACGCTGTAGCGTATGGCGTTGAACAGGCGTTCCAGGCCCATTTGATCAGTTTGCAGCCGGTTGTTCAGGTAGCCATCTATGCGATGCTGGCAACGGCCCAGATACAGGTTGAAGTCGGTCATTCAGTAGACCCGTCAAAGGGCTCGATGCTTGGCTGGCCCTGCTGCTCTGTCAGCAGGCTGACCTTCTGCTCGGCCTGGCTTAGCGCTTGCTGGCACTCACGAGTCAGTGCCACTCCCTGTTCGAATGCGGTCAGCGACTCCTCCAGGCTCAGCTCGCCACTTTCCAGCCGCTCGACCAGTACCTGCAAGGCACCCAGTGACTGCTCGAAATCCACGGCGGTTTTCTTTTTGGCCATGCTTACCTCGGTTATCTGGCGAATCGTAATCGGCTGAACATTATACAAGGGTGGTGGGGCGGTCAATCAGCCATAAACTTTATAGAAATACAGCAGGCTCAGGCTCCAGCCAACCAGTATTACCAAAGCCCTCAGCCAGGCGTCCGGAAGCCAGCGGGCCAGCCGGCCACCGCAGTAGCCGCCAACCACCGTGCCGGGTAGCATGATCAGCAATGCCGGCCAGTGTACTGCGCCTGCGATGATGAAGGTCAAGGTGGCGACACTGTAAATGACTGATGAAAGCAGGCTTTTGATCGCATTGATTTCCACCACCCGGGTACGGCCGGCAATGGCCAGGCTGGCGATCATCATGATGCCCATGCCGGCGCCGAAGAAACCACCGTACAGCGATACCAGCAGTTGGCACAGGAAACCAACGGGTCCAAGACGGGGAGATTCTTTCAGCATGTGCTGGCCGGTGACCAGTCTTGCCAGGGATTTGCTGAAGGTAAACAGCAATGTGGCGAGTAATAGCAGCCAGGGAATCAGCCGGTAGAACAGCTGATCGCTGGTCAGCAATAACAGCAGCCCACCCCCCAGGCCACCGACCAGCGCCGCCACAGTCAGAGGCAGAAGATAACTGCGTAGCGGCAGGGCGCGTAATTCACGACGTAACGCCCAGGCGGTCGAGAGACTCGCCGGCCAGAGCGCGATAGCGTTGGTGGCGTTGGCGCTAACGGGCGCAATCCCTGCCGCCAACAGAGCGGGGAAGGAGAAGAAAGTCCCCCCGCCGGCCAGGGCATTCATCGCGCCTCCTGCGAAACCGCCGCCGATGATCAGCGCAATATGCCAGATATCCATGCCGAGCCTGCTCTCAGGGTTAACTACCCATTATACCTGTGCCCTGGCGCGGAAAGACAAAGCGTTGGGCACAAAGTCGTGTCCGTAATTCATGACGTGCTTTACTGGGGGCACTAAAAGGGAGAAACCATGCAACGAACCCGTTTTGAATTTCCCAACGCCCAGGGCCACGCGCTGGCAGGTTTGCTCGAAATGCCTGACTCAGGCGAGTATTCCGCCATGGCGCTGTTTGCCCATTGTTTTACTTGCGGTAAGGACAGTGCCGCGGCATCGCGAATTGCCCGGCAGCTCGTGGATCAGGGTGTTGCCGTATTGCGCTTTGATTTCACAGGTTTGGGGAGCAGTGATGGTGAGTTTGCCAACACCAACTTCTCCTCCAATATTCAGGACCTGATGGCGGCGGCTGATTATCTGGAAAAGCATCACAGGGCACCGCGTTTACTGATAGGGCACAGTCTGGGCGGCGCTGCTGTGTTGGCTGCCGCACAGCAAATGGATAGCGTCGAGGCTGTTGCCACCATCGCCGCACCCTCAACCGCTACCCACGTTCGTCACCTCTTGGCTGGCGACAGGGAGGAAATACGGAGCGTTGGTCACGCGCAAGTGGATCTCGCGGGTCGTCCCTTCACGGTCAAGGCACAGTTTCTGGATGATCTCGAACACTGGAACTCGGCGGACCATATCAACAGCCTGCGCAAGGCATTGATCATCTTTCATTCGCCGGTCGATGAACTGGTTGATGTGTCCGAGGCCGCAGCGATCTATCAGGCAGCGATGCACCCCAAGAGCTTTATTTCACTCGATGATGCCGACCACATGCTCAGCCGGGCAGAGGATGCGATTTATGTTGCCAACGTGCTGGTTGCCTGGGCGGCCCGTTATCTATAGCAACGTACTCTCCGGGATAGAGAGAGCGCTATAACCCGTTGCGGGGCAGAGCCAGCTGTTAGCTCAGGGCGCTTTGCTTGAGCTGGGTCAATAGGTGACTGCCACTATCTTGCTAGCATCTCCCGGATAATAGCCAGAAGCTATCAGTCGCGGATATTTCGTTGCCAGGCTGATAGACAGGGCCATGGGAGTGGTTGCCATGCACTCAGGAAAAGAAGATGGGTCTGCACCGGAGATAGATGCTGCGGAGTTGGCCGAACGGCTCAGGTTTATCCAATGGACCCGGGAAGATCAGGAGCGCCTGAATGACTGGCAGGACAGGGCTGACGCATTAATCAATAACGCGGTTATGAAACTGTATGAGCACCTCGATCAGTTTGCCGACCCAGCGGCCATACTTCGCGACGAGGCGACGGTTACTCGTCTGAGGAAGCGACAACAGCAATATTATCAGGAGCTGTTTCGCGCCAGAATCGATTCGGACTATCTCAAAGATCGCGCTCTGATCGGCCGGGTGCATGAACAGCTGGGCGTTGATCTGCGCTGGTACCTCGGTAGTTATCGGCTTTGCCTGAGCGAAATGCTCCAGGGTATGGTGACCGCTGACAGGGCTGATAAGCCTTTGGCTCTGGAATCCTTCCAGAGTTTGCTGAAAATCGTTTTCTTTGACGTGACCCTCGCGGCAGAAGCTTACCTGGCGGCAACCAATAGTGCCTTGGTCGCCAGTGAGAGCCGCTTCAGCCATGCACTGCGCGGTGCCAACGACGGAATCTGGGAGTTGGCTTTGGAGTCCGATACGCTCTATGTCTCCGACTGGTGGGCGAGCATGCTCGGTTTTTCGGCTGAGGCTGTAGGTCAGCAGTCCGCGGGTTGGTTTTCCCTGGTTCATGAAGATGACCTTGATGGGCTGCACCAGGCAATCGACTCCCATCTTGAGGGTAGAGCTCCGTCGCTTTACCACGAATACCGTATACGTACGGCAAAAAAGGACTTTCTTTGGGTTCTGGTTCGGGGCGTAGTCGAGATTGATCATCAGGGCCGGCGACGTCTGGCTGGCTCCCAGACCGACATCAGCCGACAGCGCCGGAGCCAGAAGCAACTCGAGCATGCAGCCAAGCATGATCAGTTGACTGGATTGCTCAATCGCAGGCGCTTCAACCGTTATCTTGAAGATCTTTTGTTGCGCCAGGGCCGGCCCGGGGCCCGTTTTGCTGCCCTTCTGTTTATTGATCTGGATCGCTTCAAATTGATCAACGACAGTCTTGGTCACGCCGCTGGCGATCAGGTGCTCAGGTACGTAGCGAACAGGTTGCGCGATTGCGTCAGGGTGGGGGACTGTCTTGCCCGTTTCGGTGGCGACGAGTTTGTCGTGCTCCTGGATGATCTGGCTGTTCCTGAAGACGCTGAAGCTATTGCACGCAAAATTCTCAGCTCACTCCGCGAACCACTGCGTTTTGGCGACCGTTACCTGGTGGTCAACGCGAGTATTGGTATCACGGCACTGGGTCCGCAACAGAGTCCCGAGCATGCGATGCAGGCAGCGGACCTGGCGTTATACCGCGCCAAGGAAAATGGTAAAGCCCGTTATCATCTGTTCGATCAGAGTATGCAGGATGAGGTTCGTAGTCGTTTGCGCCTTGAAACGGATGCGCTTCAGGCCCTGCAACGCAATGAGTTCAGCCTGGTCTATCAGCCCGTGATGGACATGTTTGCGCCTGAGGGCAGCTTGCCGGTAGCCGTGGAGGCTCTGCTTCGCTGGCGCCATGACGGCGAGCCGGTATCGCCCGTCAGCTTCATTCCTGTGCTGGAAGAGTCAGGGGAGATCATTTCGGTCGGCTATTGGGTGCTGGAGCAGGCGTGCAGGCAGGCCGTTCTATGGCAGAACAATGGGGCGCCGCATCTTCGTTGCTCGGTCAATCTCTCGGGTTTGCAGCTCAGGGAGGCAGGCTTCAGCCAGAGGGTCAGAGAAATTCTGGATCAGACAGGGCTGCCATCAACGTCCCTGGTGCTGGAAATTACCGAGAGCCTGCTGGTGGATGCCGAGGGGCACAGTGTGTCCAGTCTCAGAGAGCTGGCTGCCATGGGAGTGCGAATCGCCCTGGATGATTTTGGTACGGGTTTCTGCTCGCTGGGCTATCTGAATCGCTTTCCGATTCACATCATCAAGCTCGATCGGAGTTTTCTGGTTGAAGCCCACGACAACCCCACCCAGCAGGCTATTTGTCGAGCGATCATCAGTCTGAGCGCCACACTGGGTTTGGATGTTGTGGCAGAGGGAATAGAAACCCTCGAGCAGGTGGATTTTTTGCTTGCCGAAAACTGCCGGTTTGGTCAGGGATTCCTGCTGGCGCGTCCACTGGACGTAGCCGCTATGGACCTGATGATCAGTCGTTGACCGCCGGCGCAGCTCCTCGCAGCGATACCTAGAGATCGCCCCACAGATATTGGACAAGCGTAAGCGCAGTAACGGGCGCTGTCTCGGTGCGCAGCACGCGCGGGCCGAAGCGGGCCGACTTGAATCCGCTATGGTGTGCCCATTCAATCTCTTCAATGCTCAACCCACCCTCGGGACCAATCAGCAGGGCGAGCTCATCTGGTCGCTGCAGACTTTCCAGGCTTTGCTCGGTACGGTGGTGCAATACCAGTTTGAGGTCCGCCTGAAGATCTGCGAGCCAGACATTCAGAGCAGTGGGTGGATGCACCTTGGGTACCACGCTGCGTCCACATTGCTCGCAGGCGCTGATCGCAATCTGTTGCCAATGTGCCTGTCGTTTGTCAGCGCGCTCACCCTGAAGTTTTACCTCGCAGCGCTCGGTAAACAGGGGGGTGATCTCGCTCGCGCCCAACTCAACGGCTTTCTGAATCGCCCAGTCCATGCGTTCACCGCGGGACATTGCCTGGCCCAGATGCACCTTCAGCGGCGATTCCGACAACCCCGGCTGCGCAGGTTCAAGGCGAACGGTAACCTGCTTCTTTGCTACCGCGGTGACTTCGCCCGGCCACTCGTGCCCGGAGCCGTTGAATACCTGAATCGCAGCGCCCGGCGCGAGGCGCAGAACCCGGCCTATGTAGTGCGCCAGGTCACCCTCGAGCTGATGCTCGCCGGCCTCCAGCGGTGCATCCAGATGAAAGCGTGAGACCCGCATCGTCAGTCCCGTGTGGCCAGTTGTATGCCTTCATAGGCGACACTGGCCAGATGATCAATCTGATCCGGCGTAATCACATAGGGAGGCATGAAGTACACCACGCTGCCCAGCGGGCGCAGCAGTGCTTCGTGCTTCAACGCGTGCTCATATACCCGGATGCCACGCCGTTCCTGCCACGGGTAGGGGGTACGGTTCGCCTTGTCCTGGACCATCTCGATGGCCAGTACCATGCCGGTCTGGCGAACTTCAGCTACGTGCGGGTGATCGGCGAAATGGGCGGTGGCGCGGGTCATGTGCGCTGACAGGGATTTGTTGGCTTCTATCACGTTATTTTGCTCGAACAGGTCCAGCGTCGCCAATGCAGCTGCGCAGGCCAGCGGATTGCCGGTGTAACTGTGCGAGTGCAGGAATGCACGCATGGTCACGTAGTCGTCGTAGAACGCCTCGTACATCTTGTCGGTGGTCATGCATACCGCCATCGGCAGGTAGCCAGCGGTCAGGGCCTTGGACAGACAGAGAAAGTCAGGGCTGATATCGGCTTGCTCGCAGGCAAACAGGCTGCCGGTCCGACCAAAGCCGACAGCAATTTCGTCGTGAATCAGATGCACGTCGTAACGATCGCAGGCTTCACGCAGGAGTTTCAGGTACACCGGGTGATACATGCGCATGCCGCCAGCGCACTGGATAAGCGGCTCTACGATAACCGCAGCAACCTCTTCGTGGTTCTCCTCGAGGGCGCGCTCCATGTGTTCGAACATCTTGCGGCTGTGCTCCTCCCAGCTGGCGCCTTCTTCTCGGTCGTAACAGTCAGGTGACGGGACGGTAATCACTTCCATCAACAAGGGCTGATAAGTTTCCTTGTACAGCGCCACGTCACCAACTGCCAAGGCGGCCAGCGTCTCGCCGTGGTAACTGTTGGAGAGGGTAATGAAGCGTTTCTTCTGTGGTTTGCCAGTATTGAGCCAGTAGTGAAAGCTCATCTTTAGCGCAACTTCGATACAGGAAGAGCCGTTGTCGGCATAGAAGCAACGCGTCAGCGGTGCAGGGGTGATATCAACCAGGCGCTCGGAGAGTTCGATGATTGGCTGATGGCTGAAACCCGCGAGAATTACATGCTCGAGACTGTCGAGCTGATCCTTGATCCGTTGATTGATATGCGGGTTGGCGTGGCCAAAGATATTGACCCACCAGGAGCTGACAGCATCCAGATAACGATTGCCCTCGAAGTCGTGGAGCCATACACCCTCGCCACGCTGGATCGGAATAACCGGCATGTGTTCGTGATCTTTCATCTGGGTGCATGGGTGCCAGAGTACAGACAGGTCGCGCTGCATCCATTGATTGTTCAAGCCCATTATCGCCTCTCCGAGATTTGAATAAGGAGGCGATTGTACCTCAGCCGGTTCCGGGCTGCAGTGTCTCAGCGCGTGTTAAAAACCACCATCGTCTTGCCCTTGACGTTGATCAGACCCTGCTCTTCAAGCGTCTTGAGAACACGGCCAACCATTTCCCGGGAGCATCCGACGATACGGCCCAGCTCCTGCCGAGTGACCTTGATCTGCATGCCATCGGGATGGGTCATGGCATCGGGTTGGCGGCACAGGTCCAGCAGGGTGCGAGCGACCCGGCCGGTCACGTCGAGAAAGGCCAGATCGCCTACCTTGCGAGTCGTGTTGCGCAGGCGCTCCGCCATCTGCCGGCCGACAGCATAAAACAGATCCGGGTCTTGCTGGCTCAACTCGCGAAACTTGCTATAGCTGACTTCGGCTACTTCACATTCGCACTTGGCGCGTACACAGGCGCTACGATCCTGCTGAGGTTTAACATCGTCGAACAGCCCCATTTCGCCGAAGAAATCGCCCTGGTTAAGATAGGCAATAATCATCTCCCGACCCTGTTCGTCTTCGATCAGGATAGTGACGCTGCCCTTGATGATATAGAACAGACTGTCGGAATGATCGCCCGCATGAATGATCGTGCTGCGGGCGTTGAAAGTGCGCAAATGACAATGTGCCAGATAGCTGTCGAGGTTCTTTATACGGGGCGTCAGGGCGTTTACGACCATGTAGTTATCCTGTCGTGCGAAGCAGTGTTGCCGGAGCAATTGTGGAAGCCTCAAATCGAGACCAAAAGTGATTATGTCCAGTTTTTGCGATGATGGCCAGTGTACGTCTCAGTGGTTAAAGCCTGTGTTATTCTGCACGGCCTCAGATTGTCCTGCCGGAGATATAGATGAAAGCGCAAATCAAGTGGGTGGACGGTGCCATGTTCCTTGGAGAGTCGGGCAGCGGCCATACAATTGTGATGGATGGTCCACCCGATGCCGGGGGTAGAAACATGGGCGTGCGTCCCATGGAAACAGTGCTGATCGGTCTTGGCGGGTGTGCCAGTTACGACGTGGTGAGCATTCTGAAAAAATCGCGGCAGGATATACGCGATGTACAGGTATCGCTCGACGCCGAACGCGCAGAGACCGAGCCCAAGGTTTTCACCCGCATCCATGTACATTTCGTGGTGGCTGGCAAACAGCTAAAGGAAGCGCAGGTAAAGCGTGCGGTAGAGTTGTCAGCGGAAAAATACTGCTCTGCGTCGATCATGCTGGGTCGTGCGGGTGTAGAGATCACCCATGACTACGAAATTGTCGAGGTAGATTGAGCGAGACCCGTGCTACACGGGCCCGCCCTGTGCCGCGCATCAGATTTTATAGGTTGCCTTGGTCATGAATCCGGAAAGCAGGGTCATGGCCTTTTTTACCGGCTCTGGAAAGATCATGCCGCCTGCCTCTAGTGCCTGCGCGCCATGTTCAATTTCATCGATGCGCATCTGCTCGAGAATGGCCCGTGACTTGATATCTTCCTCCGGCAGTTGGGACAGATGATCATCAAGATGGCGCTCAACCAACTGCTCAGTTGCCGCAACGAAGCCCAGGCTGATTCGGTCACTGATCAGTCCCGCTGCAGCGCCCATGCCAAATGAGAGGCCGTAAAACAGCGGGTTGAACACGCTCGGTTGGCTTTTCAGTTCCTTCAGTCGCTGTTCGCACCAGGCCAGATGATCAATCTCTTCGGCGGCGGCATGCTCCATCTTGGCACGCACATCCGGAAGTTTGGCGGTCAACGCCTGCCCCTGGTATAGCGCCTGAGCGCAGACTTCACCGGTATGGTTGATACGCATCAGGCCGGCTATATGCTGGCGCTCGTGTTCGTCCATCGGCACATTGGGCATATGCTGTGATGGAGACGGACGGTTCGCCTGGGCTGCGCCTGGCACCAATGTTCGCAATGACTGATCCGCCTGGGTAAGCAGGCGATCCAGGGCACTGTATCGACGGGGTGTATTCATTGAATCGCTCCTGTGCAGGAAATCGGAACAGGGCGCCACAAGGCGCCAGTCAGTGCTGGATCAGCCTGGCGGCCATGTCATCTGGCGCTTGCCCAGTACATGCAGGTGAATATGGTAGACCGTTTGACCACCATCCTGGTTGCAATTGAAAACGGTGCGAAAGCCGTTGTCGCAACCCTGCTCAGCAGCTACCTGTTGGGCAATAAAAACCATATGGCCAACCAGATCCCGGTCGTCCTTGGTCAGGTCGCTGATGCAGGCGATGTGCCGCTTCGGGATAACCAGAAAATGTACGGGTGCCTGGGGGTTGATGTCATTGAAGGCGATAACCTGGTCATCTTCGTAAATCTTGCTGGCAGGGATCTTGCCCTCAACGATCTTGCAGAACAGACAGTCCATGCACTACTCCTTGGCTGATCTCTAAAGTGCTTCCAGTGTAACCATCTGGCGCTAGAATGGCATCACATCGAACTGCTGCAAAAGGATTCGCTGGTGAAAAACGACATACATGATCTGGGTCTGCTGCTCGACAGCCGCGTCAAGTTGATCATCACCGAAAGCTGGGAAGAGCAACGAGTCCTGGAAACCATGGCGGCGTTAGCGGTCAAGCGGGCGCGTACCTGGTTTACCTGGGACCACGTTGACGGGTTGCAAAGACTCGGCTTTGGGGAAGAAATCGAGGAAGTGGATACCTGTGATCCCGAGAAGGCACTGCAATGTGTGCGCAAGGACAACCAGCAGTCCATCTATGTGTTCTGCGATTTGCACCCGTTTCTGGAAAATCCCAGGGTTGTTCGGCTGCTCAAGCTCATAGCGATGAATACGGACCAGCAGGCTCCCACCATCATGCTGGTCAGTCACGAGGTCAAGCTGGCGCCGGAGTTGAGCAGGCTGGCTGCCCGCGTGGAATTGAGCATGCCCTCTGATGAGCAGTTGTCAGCCATTATCCGGGAGGAGGCGGCAGCCTGGACGGAGCAGAATAAAGGTCTCAAGGTGCGTACGGACAACCGCACGCTGGAACAGGTCGTGCGCAATCTGCGTGGCACTACCCACGAGGAAGCGCGACGTCTGGCTCGCAAGCTGATTACCGATGATGGCGCTATTACCCAGGAAGATGTTCCGGCCTTGAACAAGGCAAAATTCGGCCTGTTGGATATGCAGGGGGTTTTAAGTTTTGAGCAGAATACCGCCCACTTTGCGGAGGTGGGTGGGTTGCAGCATTTCAAGCGCTGGTTAATGGAACGCCAAACAGCGTTCCTCAGCGCCGCACATATCGAGGATGCGCCCAAGGGGGTAATGCTGGTGGGGGTGCAGGGAGCCGGGAAGAGCCTGGCAGCCAAGGCTGTCGCCGGCGTCTGGGGATTGCCTCTGTTGCGCCTGGACTTTGCTGCGCTGTACAACAAGTACATAGGCGAGACGGAGAAGAACCTGCGCGAGGCATTACACATGGCTGACTGCATGGAGCCGTGCGTACTCTGGATCGACGAGATTGAGAAAGGCCTGGCACCCGACGGTGGCGACCAAGGGGTGTCACGACGGCTGCTTGGGACCCTTTTGACCTGGATGTCGGAGCGCAAGAGCCGTGTATTTCTGGTTGCCACGGCCAATGATGTCAGTCAGCTCCCGCCTGAGTTGATTCGAAAGGGTCGGCTGGATGAACTCTTTTTTATTGATCTACCCGACAGCTCTGTTCGTGAAGATATTCTGCGCATCCATTTGCGAAAACGCGGCCTGAATATCGAAGGCTTCGATATGCCGGCGCTGGCGCTGGCGTCTGATGGTTTTTCCGGCGCAGAGATCGAGCAGGCCGTTGTGGCCGCGGTATACGCGGCCTCGGCACGCGGGCAGGGTGTAACCGACGCCCACCTGCAGGACTCGTTTTCACAGACATCACCGCTGTCCGTCGTTATGTCCGAACGCTTGCAAGCCTTGCGGGCGTGGGGCCGGGATCGTGCTGTGATGGCGGGTTAAAATGGCTTTACCGCTACCAGAATGACCACAGCTACCAGAACCAGGACGGGCGCTTCATTGAGCCACCGGTAGAACACATGGGAGCGCGTGTTGCGATCGGCAGCAAACTGCTTGAGCATTCCGGCACAGGTGAAGTGATAGACCAGCAGGGCAGCTACCAGGCCCAACTTGGCATGCAGCCAGCCCTGGCTCAGCCACGCTGGCACGAGCCACACCAGCCAGATTCCCAATGCGATGGCTACCACCATGGAAGGCATCATGATGCCGCGATAGAGCTTGCGCTCCATGATCTTGAAACGCTCCTTGCTGATGCTGTCTTCGCTTTGCGCGTGATAGACGAACAGGCGAGGAAGATAGAAGAGGCCGGCGAACCAGGTCACGACGGCAATGATGTGAAAGGCTTTGATCCACAGATACAAAGTGCAGTCCTCTTGAATGGCCAGGTGCCTCTACTTGAGACAGTGAGTGCTGGTAATTTGCGCCAGCGCTTTTATGATAGGGGGTTATCAATCATGTTCAAACGATTCAGGAAGTAAAGATGATCAAGATCGGCATAGTAGGTGGAACCGGCTACACAGGTGTGGAGCTGCTCAGGCTTTTAGCCCAGCATCCCCAGGCTCATGTCGAGGTGATTACCTCCCGATCGGAAACCGGTGTGCGTGTGGTTGATATGTATCCCAACCTGCGTGGGCATTATGATCAATTGTGTTTCAGTATGCCGGACAATGAGACCTTGGGACGTTGCGATGTGGTTTTCTTCGCCACTCCCCACGGCGTAGCCCACGCCATGGCAGCAGAGCTATTGGCCACAGGCACGCGCATTATCGATTTGTCTGCCGATTTCCGCTTGCGTGACGCTGCCGAGTGGAGCCAATGGTATGCCCAGCCACATGGTGCGCCCGAGCTGCTCGACCAGGCCGTATACGGTCTGCCTGAGGTCAATCGTGATGCTATTCGCGGCGCTCGGTTGATAGCCGTACCTGGCTGCTACCCCACCGCCGTGCAGCTAGGACTGCTACCGCTGCTGGAAGCCGGGCTGGCCGATAATGAGCGCATTATCGCCGACTGCAAATCCGGCGTCAGTGGCGCGGGGCGTGGTGCCAGCGTCGCATCGCTTTTCTGTGAGTCCACCGAAAGCATGA
Organism: uncultured Halopseudomonas sp.; assembly: GCF_963977355.1. Taxonomy (NCBI): domain Bacteria; kingdom Pseudomonadati; phylum Pseudomonadota; class Gammaproteobacteria; order Pseudomonadales; family Pseudomonadaceae; genus Halopseudomonas; species uncultured Halopseudomonas sp. The sequence continues at coordinate 57,890 of NZ_CAXBOV010000026.1, forward strand.
AGGCCTATGGTGTTGCCGGTCATCGTCATCTGCCGGAGATTCGTCAGGGGTTGCAGGTTGCTGCTGGCGGTCCTGTGGGCTTGACCTTTGTGCCGCATCTGACGCCGATGATCAGGGGCATACACGCCACCTTGCATGCCACGGTGAAGGACCACTCGATCGATCTTCAGGCGCTGTTTGAAAAGCGCTATGAGAACGAGCCTTTTGTTGATGTGATGCCCGCCGGAAGCCATCCGGAAACCCGCAGTGTCAGAGGTGCCAATATTTGCCGACTGGCAGTTCACCGGCCCCAGTCCGGCGATCAGGTCGTTGTACTATCGGTAATCGACAACCTGGTAAAAGGCGCGTCAGGCCAGGCCGTTCAGAACATGAACATTGTATTCGGTCTAGACGAGAAAACGGGGCTCTCCCATCCGGCGCTCATGCCTTGATTTCCGGAATCAAGCGACGTCGGCCATTGCGCGACCACAGTGTCGTGCTGATGCCACGCAACTCGAAGCTGGTTGGAGCGTTGAAGATATTAGTGGTCTTGATCCTTATCCTGGCGATTCCACTGAGTGCCTGGCTGGCCTGGGAAGCAGCTCTTCGCTCGCAGACCGATGTCAAATTTGAGCGTGACAGGTTGCTCGTACAGCGAGAAGAGCTCGTAGCTGAATTGACGTCAACGCGCGAACGCGCTCAGCAGCTTGAGGTTGACTTGCTGGTGGCTCTCGAGTCGGTGACGGAGAATCGTGGCATGGTTCAGGAACTCGAGCAGCAGCTGTTTCACGTGCAGCAGGATCTCGCCCAGTATCAGGGCGTTCTCGAGCCTGCTGCTGCCTCGCCGGGGGTTCGGATTCAGGCATTCGAACTGCTGCCGACAGAGGATCCGGACAGGTTTCGGTACAAGATCATGGTGAGCCGGGTCGGTGAAGAGGAAGATACCTTTCAGGCTCGCTTGCTCATGCAGATTCACGGTCTGATGGACGGCGAGATGGTCAGCTTGCCGCTGGCAGATCTCACCGAAGCGGATGACGCTGAGGGTATCGCCCTGAATTTTCGGTATTTTCAGGTAGTGCCAAGCCCCGGCACTGAATCGGAGCTGCTCTTGCCAGAGGGCTTCGAGCCAAAGCGTGTTGAGTTGCAGGCGCTACAGAATGGCTCGGCTGTCGTCGAGCGCTCATTTGAGTGGACAGATGCAGGAGTACCCTGATGTGGGGAGCAGATAAGCACAAGAAGATGGACATCGGTAAATTCGGTGGGAAAACCACCATTGTTGCCCAGGATGCGGAAATTAATGGTGACATCAGTTTCTCCGGGGTCCTGCAGGTAGACGGTCGCATCATTGGTAATATCGATGCGGAGCAGGGCTTGGTGAGAGTCAGCGAGCATGGCCGGGTCCAAGGCGTTATCAACGCTCCCAATGTATTGATCAACGGGGAAGTCATCGGCGACGTGCACGCAAATGAGCATCTGGAGCTGGATGCCAAGGCACGAATAACCGGAAACCTGTATTACCGCTTCATCGAAATGGTCATGGGTGCGCAGATCAGTGGCACGCTGAACCACCTTAACGAACCTGCACCGGCAGCGCCGGTAGCTCAGATTTCTGCCCGTACCCATCAGGATGAATAGTTGACCAAAAGAGTCGGGAAAAGGATAATGCTCAACCTGATGTGCCGTGGCACCTGTCGCTGGAGGTTATATGTCGACTGCTGAAGTTTTTACTCCTTCCCCTTTGTTGTTCACCGACACTGCTGTATCCAAGGTCAAGTCCTTGATCGACGAAGAGGGTAACGAGCGCCTGAGTCTGAGGGTGTTCGTGACCGGAGGCGGTTGTTCCGGTTTCCAGTACGGTTTTACTTTTGATGATGAGCTGGCAGAGGACGACACCATCGTTGAACGCGAAGGGGTCAAGCTGGTTGTCGACCCTATGAGCTTTCAGTACCTGGCTGGATCAGAAGTGGATTATCAGGAAGGTCTTGAGGGTTCTCGATTTGTCATCAACAACCCCAATGCGGCAACCACCTGCGGTTGCGGTTCCTCCTTTTCCATCTGATTTTCCGACAATCACGCAGGATAGTGCGCGCCCAGTATCCTTAGACCGCTAGCGCCCGTGACCTGCGGTTGGTTGCCTGGCTGTCGCTCCAGGCAGCGCCATGCCAACCACGCAAACGCTATGGCTTCCATCCAGTCAGGATCAACACCCAATTGCGCGGTGGTTCCCACCGGGATTGGTCGGAGTAGTGATTCCAGTCGTTCCAGCAAGTATTGATTCCTTGCGCCCCCTCCACAGACAAAGATGCTTTTCGTGTTGGTCGCATTGCTGCGCACAGCCAGGCTGATTGTGTGTGCAGTCAGCTCCAGTAAAGTCGCTTGAGCATCCTCTGGGGGCAAGGTTGTTCGCAGAGTGGCCAGCTTGTTATCAAGCCAGGCTGGATGAAAGTATTCGCGGCCTGTGCTCTTTGGTCCCTGGCGCTGAAAATAGGGGTCGTTGAGCATGAGCTCAAGCAGTTCTGCGGACACCTTGCCGCTGCGGGCCCAGCTACCGCCGTTGTCATACGGCAAGGACCTGTGTAGCTGGATCCAGTGGTCCATCAGCACATTTCCCGGGCCGCTGTCGAAGCCGACGACGGGCTGCTCGGGGTCGAGAACGGTCAGGTTGGCGAACCCTCCTATATTGATCAGGGTTCTGGCCTGGTCTGGGGAGCGCAATAGCCACTCATGAAAAGCAGGAACCAATGGCGCTCCTTCTCCCCCCGCAGCTAGATCCCGGCTACGAAAGTCTGATACCACACTGATGTTCGTGAGCTCCGCAAGAAGAGCGGGGGCGCCAATTTGGGTGCTGAAACCCAGCTCGGGATGATGGCGAATGGTCTGCCCGTGGCTACCGATGGCCATAACCTGTGATGGCAATAACGCGTTTCTTTCAAGCAGCTGATTGACGCCCGTAGCTGCGAGACGCGCCCAGTTCTGGCCTGCCAGACCAGCACGGCGTACCTCGTCTGCCCCGGGTGCACATAGTGCAAGAAGTTCTTCGTAAACGGACTGGGGGAAAGGTATGCAGCAGGCGTCAATCAGTTTTGCCTGCTGTGGAGTTGAGAGTTCAACAAGTGCTACGTCGATACCGTCGAGGCTGGTACCCGACATGATACCGACGTAGAGATTGGCCAATTAAGGCTCCAGGGAAGCCAGCTGGCTAGTGCTTTGCTTGTCCAGGCTAGCCATCATCTTGTTGCTCAGCGCCATGAAGGCTGTGCGCTCGGCCTTGGGAACCGGATCTGAGACCGGTAGCTCAATGCCCAGCGGGTCTACGTGGCGGCCATTTACCTGGAACTCATAGTGCAGGTGAGGCCCGGTCGCCAGACCGGTCATGCCCACATAGCCGATGATTTGCCCCTGGGATACGTTGCTTCCCTGGCGAAGACCGCCAGCGAAACGGCTCATGTGTGCATAGAGGGTCTTATACTTTTGGCCATGCTGTACAACGATGGCGTTGCCATATCCGCCCTTGCGTCCAAAGTGAACAATGCGACCATCGCCAGTAGCCTTGATCGGCGTGCCGGTTGATGCGGCGTAATCAACTCCGTTGTGGGCCCGAATCTTGTTCAGGACCGGGTGACGGCGATTAGGGTTGAAGCGCGAGCTGATGCGGGCAAATTCCACCGGCGTGCGGATGAATGCCTTGCGTAGGCTGGTTCCGTCCGCACGGTAATAGCTGCTGTAGCCATTCTTGTCGGTGTAGCGTACCGCCGTAAACGTCTTGCCTTTATTGGTGAAGCGCGCGGCAAGAATGTTGTTGGTACCGACGCGCTTATCGCCAACGTGCAATTCTTCGAACACCACCTCGAACTTGTCGTTCTTGCGGATATCTCGTGCAAAGTCAACGTCATAGCCAAAGATGTTCGCCATTTCCATGGTCAGTCCATGGCTCATGCCGGCCTTCTGGGCTGCGAGAAACAATGAGCTGTTGATGCTTCCCTTGGCAAAGGTAGTTCTGACTTCTGGTTCGATAGTGTTCTTGCTGAATGCGAAGCCGTCTTGTGTGTGGTCAATCTGAATGGTTTCCAGATCGCTCACCTTGGATCGCAGTGTAAGCAGGTCCCCGGTGGGAGCCAGTTTGAACTCCAGCTCCTGTCCCACCTTGAGGCGGGTGAAGCGTTTGGCTTCTTTGCTGCTGTTAATGACCGAATGCAGCGTGTTGGCACCGAGCCCCATTTCGTCGAACAGCACAGACAGCGTATTTCCGCTGGCTACCGTAATGGATCTCCACTCTGAAGGCCTCAGCGGAACGGCGGTTTCCTCTGCATCTGCCAGCGGCGCTTCCGATTTATCAGCTTTATCAATGCTGACGCTTTCTTCGCCATCGGTTGTTGATTGCTGACCGTTGGTCGGCAGCGGCGAAGAAAATGTGACCGTTTCGCGGATCAGCGCATCCAATTCTGCAGAGTTACTTTGAATATTGGTAGAGGCACTCTGATGACCTGTCTCAAGATCCAGTGGAATAAAAGTCTTACGTGCTTCGACGTCAGTTGTGGGGATAACGAGCAGAAAGATGCTCAGCGCAGCTGCTATACCACTTGCAGCCACCAGGTGGCTTTTTGGATATAGCGGCGATTTTGTCTTGTGGAAAGCCATAAGCGCTCTTGTCGTAGATTCTATGGTAAGTGTAATAACTTGCTAAATTATAACTGAAAGTCCTTTGTGGCAAGCTTTCAGCGTCACCGCCTGTCAGTTTTCCAGCGCAGCATGTGTTCATATTCTGACAAGCATACCCTGTGCGAGCTTGTAATTGATCATCAATGTTGTATGTTTGGTCCCCTTTTTTACCCATTCAATAACAGGATTTGCGGATTTATGAAGCCGGTCGAGGAGCAGTTGGCGCTGATAAAGCGTGGCGCGGAGGAGATTCTGGTCGAAAGCGAGTTGCTGGCAAAGCTCAAGCGCGGCGTTCCTTTGCGGATCAAGGCGGGTTTCGATCCAACTGCACCGGATCTGCACCTTGGACACACTGTGCTGATCAACAAGTTGCGCCAGTTCCAGGAGCTCGGGCATGAGGTGTTGTTCCTGATTGGGGATTTCACCGGGATGATCGGTGATCCGTCGGGCAAGAACGTCACTCGGTTGCCTCTGACTCGTGAGCAGGTCATGGCCAATGCTGAGACATATAAGGAGCAGGTGTTCAAGATTCTTGACCCTGCTCTGACGCAGGTCGTGTTCAACTCCACCTGGATGGACAAGATGACCTCTGCGGACATGATCCAGTTGGCAGGAAAATATACCGTTGCTCGGATGCTCGAGCGGGATGACTTTGACAAGCGATATAAAGGTGGTCAGTCCATTGCCATCCATGAGTTTCTTTATCCCCTGGTTCAGGGTTATGACTCGGTAGCAATGCGCGCTGATGTAGAGCTTGGTGGGACGGATCAGAAGTTCAATCTGCTGATGGGGCGTGAGCTTCAGCGGCAGTACGATCAGGAGCCTCAGATCATTCTGACCATGCCATTGCTGGAAGGTCTTGATGGTGTGAAGAAAATGTCCAAGTCCCTGGGCAATTACGTGGGTATCAACGACGCGCCTGGGGAGATGTACAACAAGATCGTGTCCATGCCCGACACGCTTATGTGGCGTTACTTCGAGCTGCTGAGCTTTCGCAGTATGGAAGACATTGCTCAACTGCGTTCGGATGTTGAGCAGGGTGCCAATCCCAGGGACGTGAAGATCAAGTTAGCCGAGGAGCTGGTTGCACGTTTTCATGGTGAAGAAGCTGCCGCCAGTGCGCATCGGTCGGCTGGCAACAGACTTAAGGAAGGCGAGTTGCCGGAGGATCTTCCAGAGGTCAATCTGGAGTCGGCTGAAGAGATGCCGGTGGCTTCGGTGCTCAACAGAGCAGGTATGGTCAAGAATGCTGCGGCAGCAAAGGACTTGTTGAATGCAGGTTCGGTAAAGGTCGACGGCGCAGTAGTGGATCGGGAATTTGTCTTTGCTCTGGGCCGCGATTACGTATGCCAGGCAGGCAAGAAGAAGTTTGCACGCATTCGTATCGAAAAGCCTTGACGGCAAAATCCCAGCCCCTATAATGCGCGTCTGCCCAGTCAGGGCG
>NZ_CAXBOV010000027.1:0-61293 GCF_963977355.1 uncultured Halopseudomonas sp.
TCACCAGTTCGCCGTTATGTGTCAGGGGTATCAGCAGGGCGTCACCCTGTTGGCGTAGAGCGTGCGGGCGCACTCCTTTGGCTGCCAGGTATGGATGATCTGGATCAGCGCGGCGAGCGTCACGCCAGAGCCTGCGTGCGTACTCCGCCGCCCCTTGTTGGCGCTGGCGCATATCCGCTTCCCGTTGGCGTCGGGCCTCTTCCATTTGCTGGCGCAGGTGCTTCGCTTCGCGGCTGTCGGTTGGTCTCCGACTGCTCCAAGTGTGGTAGTCGCCAATCTTCCAGCTTCCAAAAGCACCAGACGGAATACCGTCTGTATACACGACGTACCACAGATTGTTGCTGCCTGGCCGGTCGCCTGGTGCGGTGCCCCGGTGGAGCTGGCCGTCTAGCATCAGCGCCCAATCAAAGGCGCCATAGACGGATTGCATGGCTTCGCGGAGTTGGTTTGCATAGGCATTCATAGCAGGCGTCCTCCTAATACCAAGCAGACCGCGGCAAACAACGTCACCGCTTCCGTTAATACTCCGCTGGCGTGTAGCCATGCCGCGGTTCTGATTAGCCAGGCGGCGGGCAGGTAGTGATTGTTGGGCATAGTCCTATTCCTCCCTAGCAGGGCGGAGGCGCATCAGGTAGCCCAGGACGCGGGCGCCGCGTTCGTGCTGGCTGCGGGGCAAGCTGTAGCGGTGGACGTTGCAAGGTGTGCCCCAGTTGTTAGGTACGCGCTCTGGCTGGCGCTGAAAGTCCAGATCGTGACGGTTTGCCAGTGTGGAGATAGTGGTGTTCAGGCAGTGATCGCCCAGGCGCTCGGCTTCAAAGCGGTTGAGACTGCCTCCAGCCAGCAGGTGCGCCAGGATGCGTGCAATCTTGCTCGGCGGTTTGGTGGTAGAATTGGCGCTGTGTGGGCGGCCTTGTTCTTCGGAATGGGTCGCTTTTTTCATTTCAGGACTCCCCATTCAGCCAGGCTTTGATTGCGGGGCAGTTGTATAGAACAACCGCGCCGCGCTTGAGTGGCTGGGGAAAACCTTTCTGCTTGCGCCAGCGGTGCAAGGTCATGATGCTGATTTGGAAATGTTCAGCGGTCTGCTTGGGGCGGGTTAGGGTTTGGTTTGTTACTGCTTCGGCGGTCATAGACATGCTGGGCGACTCCTAGGTGTCGGTTGTTAGCATGGCCAGATTGACAGTGAGCAAGCAGCGGGTCAGGGGCAGATAATAATGGTTATATGTCCCGAGCCTTGCGGTAGGAAAGTTGGGAGTATTCTGATTTGTCCCAGTAGCGCGCAGCTTCTCTTTTGAGGTTGCCTTCTGGATCAGCAGCCCAGCCCGCGGGCACGAGACCGGGATTTTGCTCTATGGCATCACCGCAGGCGTCCTCCCAAGACTTACCTTGATTTTCCCGGTAAATGCGGCTGGCGAATGCGTATAGCTCCTCAACGTTTCTATTGAAGCTCCGGCGCTTGCCTTTTTTTCCCTTCGGCATATCACCGGCGAGCCAACTTGCTTTGAAAAAATCAGCGAATGCCGGTATATCAAAAACCTCCTTCCGTAGCTCTCGAGCTTCCTCAAATGTCAGCTTGCCGGCTTTAATATCACGCTCAAACAGTTCCGCCAGCTTGTGATTCATCCATTCGTAGAATGTCTTGAATATGCTTGAGGCTCCGACAGTATCTAACGAGAGCAAAGCCGATCTGGATACGCCTGATTGACCGAGCTCCTTTAGAAATTCGGCAAAATCTTCTGGTTCGTATTTGAGCTCATAGAAAGGCGGGCCAGAATTGGGGTCTATGACAAACAGAAAACCGTCGGGAATCACCCTCATTTCTTTTACGCTGATCGGCGAAGCCAGGCGGCTTTCATCATCGTCCACAAGTTGGCTCGCCAAGGCAGTAGGCATTCCAAACGTATAAAGCCCGGCATCTAACTTGAGTGTAAAACCTCTAGCCATCCTTGCGCCTCCTCGGGCAACCTACTAAATCAACCAGCCAGGCGGGTAGGTGATCCGCTCTTCGCCCCGTCGGGCTAGACTGGTCAAACTCGAGAGGTTAGTGGGCCTTTTCAGATCCTGGTGGTTCGTCTGGTGCGTTAGGCGCTAATGGCACGGTCCAGCGCGATGAGTAGCCTTCACTGCGTAAATCCAGCATTGGACGGTAAGCTAAACTGGCGCCGGCGGCGTCGAATCTAAGACCGCCTTCGCGGGCGAAGGGAGGAGGTCTAGCGCGAAGAGCTGCTCTCTACCGTAACTCAGTCACTTTACTTTTGCCGCAAATTAGCGGCTCGTGATGGTGGCCGGTCTCAGCCCCCATTACAAAACCACAATCGAGCTTCACTCTGACCCCGTCCATCAAAACTTCTCCATTGTCTAAGCCAAACTGTACCCGATCAGTAGTGACCATATAGCCAAGGTCAGTTTGAACGGTCAACGACTCATCAAGAACCAAAGCAGTATATTCAACCTTGCCAGGAGGCCCGATTTCTCCTTGAGAGTCATCAAATACAACCGTGACAACACTACCTGTAAATTGCATGGGGTTTGGGCCTGACGGGTTGGGTGGCGCCTCTGTTGCCAAGACTGCAAGCGGAAACAGCACCGGAATTAGCAAAAATAATTTCATTGATTTCCTTTGATTTCTCGGAATGGAGTGGCAGTACCGATTATATGGCCCCATTACAGCGTCCGAGTCAATGGCGCATCCGAAAAGAACGTAGGTGGTGACGAAAATCGCCTTGATGAGTCAAAGACCCCCTCTTTAAGTAACTAAGCCGATTCAAACTAAGGGGCTGGTCATCCTGATTTCTTTGAAAAATCCCCGCGAATTACCTTCTCTGTTGGCGCGGTGGTGATGTAGTGCGCCCAGTCCGCCATCAGGGCGCGGCGCTTCTCGAAAAGGTCGCCCCGTCTGTAAGCTGCTTCAACTGCGTTGCCCAGGCTATGGGCTAGTGCCTGCTCGCAAACGTCGCGGGGGTGCGGTGTACACTCGCCGGCCCAGTCGCGGAAGGTGGAGCGGAAGCCGTGCATAGTCAGATCGCCCCGTTCAATGCGGCGAAGCCCCATCAGCATAGCCATATTGGAAAGCGGTCTGCCTTGGCGCGCACCGGCAAAAATATAGGGGTTGCCCTCGATGCGGGGCAGTGACTCCAGCAGGGCGATGACTGGATCAGTAAGCGGTGCCCGGTGTTCTTTGCGGGCCTTCATGCGTGCGGCAGGGATTGTCCACGTCTTCGCGCTCATGTTGATTTCATCCCAGGTTGCGTTCAACACCTCACTGGTACGGCAGGCTGTCAGGATGGTCATTTGCATGGCTTTGGCTGTGGTGTCTTCGGCATCTGCCAGCAGCGCCATGAAAGCGGGTAACTCAGAATGGGGCAGGGCGGTATGGTGCTTGACTGCTTGGACCTTTTCTCGCCGTGGCAGCAACTTGTCCAGATGCCCGCGCCAGCGTGCGGGGTTCTCTCCCTCTCTCAGCCCTTTGGCTTTGGCGGCATCCAGCACCAGTTCAATGCGGTTGCGTACTCGGCTGGCGGTCTCGGGCTTCTCGGCCCAAAAGTCTTCTTTGTTGAGCACTTCCAGAACGTGCGCAGTCGTGATGCTGCCGGGCGATAGCTTGCCAATCACCGGGCTGGCGTATGTTTTGAGCGTGTTTTCCCATTGCTGGGCATGCTTTGCGTTTTTCCAGCCTACTCGATGCGCGGCAATATAGTCAGCAGCCAAGCTATCGAACGTGGCGCTGGCAGTCTCCTTTTGGCGCTGTAGTTCGTTGCGATGCTCCAGGGGGTCCAAACCATTGCTTAGGTGTGTGCGTGGTTCCATCGCCGCCTTGCTGGCCTCGGCCAATGTCAGAGGGTCTTTGTTGGAAGCGTTGGCGGTGCCGGCTTTTCCCAGTCCCATGCGCCGGGTCTTGCCGCCGATCTTGTAGCGGAAAAACCATGAGCCTATGCCGGGTGCCGATACCTTCAAGTACAAGCCATTGCCGACCGCGTGCTGGCCTGGTTTGCCTTCTTTCAGCAGGGCGGAGACTCCGCGGGCGGTATCGGCTTTGATTCTCTTGGTAGACACTGGTAGACACCTTGGTAGACACTAAGAGCCCTGATAATAGGTGTTAGTCAGTGATATATCAAGCAGTGCCAGATAGTATAAATTCCCCGTATTTACTGGCTTATAGTGGTGTTCAGTTGGTTGCGGAGGATCACTGTTGAGACTGGCTGTTAGCGGTGCTGGACGGACTCTCTCTCCGCCATACAGCTTAGCTAAACCCCTGATGACGTTACGTTTTCGGGGGTTTTTGCTTTCTGGCTTCTGGAAATGTGAATTCGCAACCGAAGTTCCTCACAGAGATGTTGTGATATAGGCACATCAGAGCGGGTGTATAGTTGCTTCCTTTGCCCGGATCCTGAGCTCTGCAGGCAAATATCGACCAGGACAATAGCACTAGGAGAACAGCAATGGATTGGCGCGGCAGAAGACAGAGTAATAATGTGGAAGATCGCCGCGGTCAAAGTATCCAGCGCGCCAGTGGCGGCGGTGCGGGTCTATTGTTGGTGCGCTTTCTGCCGATGATGCTGCGTAGCAAGATTGGGCGTATTGTCCTTGTCCTCGGCGTGGTGGCTATCTTCGGCGCAAAAATGCTGGGCATCGACGTGTTGCCCGCGCTGCTGGGGTCCAGCAGCCAGAGTGTCAGTCAAAGCCCGCGTGAATTCAGTCCGCAGGAGCAGGAGTTGGCGCAATTCGTCTCGGTGGTATTGGCGGATACTGAAACGACATGGAACGCCCTGTTCAGCGCTGCTGGTAAAACCTATCAAGAGCCCCGTCTGGTGCTTTTTTCCAATCGCGTGAATTCCGCCTGCGGTACCGCCAGTTCAGCTGTTGGACCGTTTTACTGTCCAGGTGACAATCAGGTCTATCTCGATCTCGCGTTCTTCAACGACATGCGGCAGAACCTGGGTGCTCCCGGCGATTTTGCGCAGGCCTACGTTATTGCTCACGAGGTGGGACATCACGTGCAGAATCTACTCGGCATCAACCAGAAAGTCCGACAGGCTGGCGCCGGTGAACCACAGTCTGTCGTCAACGCGCTTTCGGTGCGACAGGAATTGCAGGCTGATTGTTTTGCCGGTATCTGGGGCCATGTGGCTAACCGTCAGCGACAGTTGCTTGACCCCGATGACCTGGAGGAAGCATTGACTGCAGCCTCAGCCATCGGCGACGATCGCTTGCAACGCCAGGCGGGACGGGATGTGGTGCCCGACAGCTTCACACATGGCAGCTCTGCACAGCGTGTGAAATGGTTCAAGCGGGGCTTCGAGTCGGGTCAGATTGTCGCCTGCGACACCTTCTCGGCGACTGCCATATAGCAAGCCCCTCATACCTTGATCGGGACGCCACGCCAGGCGTCCCAGCGCGCGTTGACCCAAAGCGATAGCGCGATCACCACTGAGCCGGCAGCTAGGCGTAACAAGTCCGCATCGTGATTCCAGATGACCAGATTGACGACTAATCCGGCTGGTACCAGTGCGTTGTTCATTACTCCCAGAGTACCGGCATCAACCTGCGCTGCGCCGCGATTCCAGAAGAAAAATCCCAATCCTGAAGCAGCAATCCCGAGCCAGGCAAGTACGCCCCACTGCAAGCTGGTATGCGGCATGCGGCTGTGGTCCCCGAGTAACAGCCAGGCTGGCAGCACTACCATAAAAGCACCGATAAAAAACAAGCCGAAACTCTGCCACTGAATGCGTGGCGTCATTTGATAGCGACGTGCCAGGTGCGCATACCCCACCTGACCCGCTGCGAAGGTCAGGTTGGCCAGTTGCATGATCAGAAAGCCGCGAATAAAGCTGTCGCTCAGTCCGTCATAACGAATGATGCCGGCGCCGACCACAGCGATGCTCGCTGCAATCAGCGGACCCAGACTAAAGCGCCGACGTATCAGGTTATCCACCAGGGCAATGTGCAGTGGCGTAAAAATGGTGAACAGCAGTACTTCCGGCACCGAGATGTACTCGAAAGACAGGTAGAGGCAGATATAGGTAACACCGAACTGCAACGCGCCAATCAGTAGCAACCCTCCAACTATGGGAAGCCGTAAGGCACGCAGTCGCAGCAGGGGTAGAAATAACAGGCTGGCTAATGCGGTGCGTGTCAGTACTGAAAAATAGCTGTCGACCTGACCGGCCAGATACTCGCCAATCAGACTGAACGACAGGGCCCATAAAAGGGTAACGGCGATTAGAAAAGGCATGGTACCTCGGGGAACGACAGAAGAATGACAAGTCCAACCAGGGCGAAGATGCCTGCGCAGTGCTTACCAATTCGTTGAGACTATTGGCGCGCTAAACTATCAGTTTTTGCACGTTTTCGCTCACAGGGTATGCCCATACTTCAAAGCAACACGGGGCAGTATTGATGTCCCTCTGACTGGAGTTTGAGCGTACCCTTACAACTCAAGGGCGCCAGAAGGTTATGGGGTTTGCGGTTTCTCGAAAGTTGAAACCTCTATTAAGTCTGGCTTGATTCAGTAAGACACCCTTGGGGAATAACCATAGACAAGCAAATTCATTGGCATTGGAGCTGAAACATGAGTACGGATAAGGACTCTTTGGTTCCAACGACGTCTGAGGGCATGGGGCTTTTCGAACGCTTTCTGTCCGTCTGGGTGGCTTTTGCAATAGTTCTGGGCATTCTGCTTGGGCAATTTTTGCCTGTCCTGCCAGAAACGCTCTCGCGCTTTGAGTATGCACAGGTGTCGATCCCGGTCGCGCTGCTGATCTGGGCAATGATTTTCCCAATGATGCTGCAGATCGATTTCAACTCGCTCCTCGGTGTACGTCGGCAGCCAAAGGGCCTGGTGATCACGACCACGGTCAACTGGCTGATCAAGCCGTTCAGCATGTTTTTCATCGCCTGGTTTTTTCTGATGATCGTGTTTGCCCCGCTGATCCCTGCCGAGAAAGCCCGGGAGTATCTGGCGGGGGCCATCCTGCTGGGTGCCGCACCCTGCACTGCGATGGTGTTCGTGTGGAGCTATCTGACCCGCGGGGACGCCGCCTACACTCTGGTGCAGGTCGCCCTCAATGATCTGATCATGCTGGTAGCCTTTGCGCCTATCGTGGTTTTTCTGCTGGATGTATCGAATATTCAGGTGCCCTGGGATACGGTTGTTCTGTCGGTGGTGCTTTATATAGTCATACCCCTGGGCTGCGGATACGTCACTCGTCGCGCTTTGATCAAGCGTCGTGGTCTTGAATGGTTCGATACCATCTTCATGAAGCGTATCGCTCCAATAACGCCGACCGGACTGATCATCACCTTGGTTCTGCTGTTTGCATTCCAGGGGGATGTGATTATCGATAATCCGTTACATATTCTGTTGATAGCCATCCCCCTGACTATCCAGACGTTTCTGATCTTTTTTATCGCTTACGGCTGGGCCAGAACCTGGAACGTGCCGCATAGCGTGGCAGCCCCGGCGGGCTTGATTGGTGCAAGCAACTTTTTCGAGCTGGCAGTGGCTGTGGCCATTGGGCTGTTCGGGCTCCAGTCTGGCGCCGCATTGGCCACGGTGGTGGGTGTGTTGGTTGAGGTGCCGGTCATGCTCATGCTGGTGCGTATTGCCAACAGGACGCGCAAGTATTTCCCCGCTTCATGATCGATACTCGGTTGGAGCAGCATGAAGCGTATCGCTTCATGGGTTGATGAGCTGCGTGGAGTCAGCCGATGCTGTTGGCGGCCTGGGCTTCCAGTTCGGCCTTCAATGCCGGATCCAGTTTAAGCTGGCGAGCCAGTTCTTCCATGTAGCTGCGCTCCATGAAGTTTTGGTCATCAACCATGACCAGACTGGCCAGATACATTTCCGCAGCGATCTCCGGCGTTGCCGCGGATCGGGCTACGTCAGCGGGATCGAGAGGCTTGGCCAGCTCCTGGTCGAACCATCGCTTGAGTTCGGAGTCGTCAGTGATTCTCTCGACCTCACCATCAATCAATACACGCTCACGTTCATCGATATGTCCGTCGGCCTTGGCGGCACCGATGACAGCGCGCAAGATTGCCTGGCTGTGTTGCTCTATCTGCGCGGGCGGTACGCGATCTATTGTTTGTGGCTGACCTGGGCTTACGTTGCCCTGGGCCTGGCTCTGCCAGTTGCTGTAGGCCTTGTATGCGACGACTCCGAGAGCTGCGAGGCCGCCATAGACGGCAACCTTGCCACCCATTTTGCGAGCTTTTTTGCTACCCATCAGCAGGCTCATCGCACCGCCACCCAGCGCGCCACCGCCGACACTGCCCAGCAGTCCGCCCAAGGGAGAGCTGCCCCCAGAGCGCGATTGTGGTTGTGTGTTGCCGCTGCCCTGATTTTGCATCATATCCTTCCCGGCATTGAGCAACTGGTCCAGCAGACTGCGCGTATTCATTGAGACCTCCAATCAGTTTGGTTTGGTTGGCTTTAAGATATTGACGTCATCATATAGTGCCCAGTGTTTGATGCGGTAGATGGACAATCGTTTCCAATGCTTGCGGTTTTCAGTCCGCGCCTGAAGCTCTGTCGTACACAAGAGTGCTAGGCTGGCGGAACAGCATATTCATATGAAGCGGAAGGAGAAGAACATGACCCAGGACAAGAGGCGCCGATATTCTTCGCAAGTGGTCGACGGGACGGGAAAGGCACCCGGGCGCGCTATGTTGAGAGCGGTCGGCTTCGAGAGCGCAGACTTTGAGAAACCGCAGGTGGGGATAGCCTCTACGTGGAGCATGGTCACGCCGTGCAACATGCATATCAATCGACTGGCTGAAGTCGCTGGGCAGGGCGTCGATGCGGCGGGCGGCAAGAGCGTTATATTCAATACCATCACGATTTCCGACGGCATTGCCAACGGTACCGAGGGTATGAAGTATTCGCTGGTTTCCCGTGAGGTGATTGCCGACTCGATCGAGGCCGTGACCGGTTGCCAGGGCTTCGACGGGCTGGTCACCATTGGCGGCTGTGACAAGAACATGCCCGGCTGCGTCATGGGCATGGCTCGGTTGAACCGCCCTTCGGTTTTTGTCTATGGCGGGACCATTCTGCCTGGGGCAGGGCACACCGATATCATTTCGGTGTTCGAGGCGGTTGGCGCTTGTGCAAAAGGCGATATGGATCTGATTGAGCTCAAGCAGATTGAGGAAACAGCCATCCCTGGCCCGGGATCCTGTGGCGGAATGTATACCGCCAACACCATGGCCTCGGCTATCGAGGCTATGGGCATGAGTCTCCCCGGCAGCTCGGCGCAGAACGCCACCTCGCAGAGCAAGCTGGAAGATTGTCGAGCGGCGGGTGCAGCAGTCCTTAACCTCCTGGAGCTGGATCTGAAGCCTAGCGATATCATGACCCGCGAGGCGTTCGAAAATGCGATTACCGTGGTTATTGCGCTGGGTGGTTCGACCAATGCGGTTCTGCATTTGCTGGCAATGGCCAGTACGGTCGATGTTGAACTGACGCTTCAGGATTTTTCGCGGATCGGCCAAAGGGTCCCTGTTCTTGCGGATCTCCGGCCCAGCGGTCGGTACATGATGTCCGAGTTGGTCGCCATCGGTGGCATTCAACCCCTTATGAAGATGCTGCTTGACGCCGGATTGTTACACGGTGAATGCATGACCGTAACCGGCGCTACCCTGGCGGAAAACCTCCTGAACGTGACGCCCTATCCCCAGGAACAGGACATCATTCGCGCCCTGGAGAGCCCGATCAAAGCCGACAGCCACCTGCGTATTCTGTACGGCAATCTCGCACCAGACGGTGCGGTTGCCAAGATAACCGGCAAGGAAGGTACGCGCTTCAGCGGTCGGGCCCGAGTATTCCATTCGGAAGAAGATGCCCAGGCGAGCATTATCGGCGGCACAGTCGTCGCTGGAGATGTGGTGGTTATTCGCTACGAGGGACCCAAGGGTGGCCCCGGAATGCGTGAGATGTTATCACCGACATCAGCCATCATGGGTCGAGGACTGGGGAGTGATGTTGCGCTGATTACCGATGGTCGGTTCTCGGGCGGCAGTCACGGTTTCGTGGTCGGCCATGTCGCGCCGGAGGCCGCTGACGGAGGACCGATAGCACTGATTGAAGACGGAGATCAGATAACCATCGACGCCGACGCCAATACTATTGATCTGCATGTTAGTGAAGCGCACATGCAGGAGCGCAGGTCCCGTTGGCAGCCACCGGAGCCCAAGTACAAGCGCGGATTGCTGGCCAAGTATGCGCGCACGGTTACCAGCGCATCCATAGGAGCAGTCACCGATCTGCCCTGAAACGGCTTTGATGAGTGGGAGAGGCTGTGATGAAATTCATTTTCGAAGTGCGTATGAAGCCTGGTTACACGGTCGATGAATACGCCGATGCCTGGGTCCAGGCCAGTGAGGTGATTCAGCAAACACCTGGGGCACTGGGCACACGACTGCATCGCAAGATTGGGGAGCCGGACGTGCTTCTGGCCATTGCCAGTTGGGAGTCCAAGTCTGCACGGGATGCAAAGGATGATGGCCGTGACGAACTGGTCCGGTCTATTCTCGAGAAGCATGCGAGAAACTGTGAGATCACTGTAATAGGTGAGTTCGAGGAGCCTGAATGGGAAGTTATGCCGCCTGATGTGGTTTGAGGGCGGCAAGCCGCTGCTGGTAGGCTCTTAATTTATTCATAGTGTGAATAGCACTAATCCAGCTTATTTGTTTCAAATCCGGCGTACTTTTGCGTAATGTATCGGTCCTTGATTTAAAGACGCTGCGGTCATCCTTTTCTTTTGACCGCGGTCGCAATTCCCAACTCGACCAGGAGGTATGCTGCGATGGCTTCTTTTGAAGAAATCAGAAAGGTAGGTGTAATCGGTGCCGGCACCATGGGCCGCGGTATCGTCATGAATTTCGTCAACGCTGGCTATCCCGTCACCTGGCTCGACGTCAATGGAGAGATGCTGGAAAAAGGTCTTGTGGATATTGCCAGCGTCTACAAGCGCTCTGTTGCCCAGGAGCGTTTTGATGACGCTGAGGCCCAGGCGCGTCTTGGTCGTATCAGCACTACTCAGGAATACGCTGATCTGCAGGACATGGATCTGGTTGTTGAAGCGGTCTACGAAAACATGGATCTGAAGAAAAAGATCTTTGCTGAACTCGACAAGGCGGTGAAAGCATCCGCCACGCTGGCGACAAACACCTCCTATCTGGATATTGACGAAATTGCTTCGGCAACGCAGCGCCCGACTCAGGTGCTGGGTCTGCATTTCTTCAGCCCCGCCCACATCATGAAGCTTCTGGAAGTCGTTCGTGGCAAAGCTACCGCCCAGGACGTCATGGATGCCTGTCTGCAAGTAGGCAAGAAGATCGGCAAGCAGGCGGTTCTTGCTGGCAATTGCCATGGTTTTATTGGCAACCGCATGCTCGAGAAATACTCGCGCCAGTCGCGTGAAGTTGTACTGGAAGGCTCTACTCCATGGGAAGTGGATCAGGCACTGCAGGGCTTCGGGATGGCCATGGGTCCATACCGCATGTACGACGTGGTCGGAATCGATCTGGGCTGGCGCTCACGTCAGTTGGCCGGCATCGGCCGCGGTGAGCCGATCGTATGGCTGGATAACAAGCTGTGTGAAATGGAGCGTTTCGGACAAAAGAGCGGCCATGGATTCTACAAGTACGAACCCGGTAGCCGTCAGGCGATCCATGATCCAGAAACCGACATGCTGGCCCGCGAAGTGGCTGAAGAGGCTGGTTATACCCAGCGCGATGTAGGTGCTGACGAAATCGTTCAGCGTTGCATCCTGGCCCTGGTAAATGAAGGCGCCCGAATTCTCGACGAAGGCTATGCAGAGTCGGCTGAGGATATTGACCGCGTTTATCTCTACGGCTATGGCTTCCCCGCGGAGCGTGGTGGACCGATGAGCTATGCCGACAGCCTGGGTCTGGATGAAGTGCTCAAGCAGATTCGCGAGCTTGAGGCCCGTCAGGGTGATTTCTGGAAACCGGCTGAAGGTTTGGTTCGCCGGGCTGCAGCGGGTGAGCGCTTCACTCAGAAGTAAGCTGCGACAGGCCATAAAAAACCGCGGCGGCTTTACGGCCCCGCGGTTTTTTTGTGGATTCTTCTGAGAAGAGAGCGGCCTGATTACTCCTCGAGTACGGGTGAACCCACGACCGGCTGGCCATTGACCGTTGCTTCCTTGAGCATGATTCGATAGTGCTGGCCGTCCGTTTCGATCTGACTCAAGCGCACAAGCAGAAAGTTCCAGTCCTTGGCGAACCACAGGGTAGTTTGGCGCTTGGAATCAGCTTCGCGAACCCGTTCGACCTCGATCGCATCAAACTGCCCTGCACGGGTTGTGACTCGCTCCTCACCAACGACCCTGAATTGATATTCATCGATATCGTCACCGTCTACGACGCGATAGGTCATTTCTGTGCGTCCGTCCATCAGATCCCGCTGTAGTGCCAACTGATAGGTTGTCTTGTCGAGTAAACCGGGCTCGGTGGGCAGGGTGAAGCTTTCTCCCTTGTGCTCGCCGGTAACCACCTGGTTTTCCCAGTCGAAGACTTGGGTCGTCTCGCGGCTGCGACCCAGACCTTTACGCTCGTAGTGATAGCTGAGCGGCACCAAGCGGTCCTCTTCGAGTTTAAGGGTGCTGCTTTCAGACAATCTGGCGACAAACATGCCGGCTGTGAAGCTGAGGTTCCAGGTTCCGTCAGTATTGTGTTCAAGGGTGTGAATGGCTTCGCCATTAACCGGGATTCGCTTCATGTCGGCAGCGTAACTGGCGGTGAACGGTACGAGCTCCGCGGCGGAGAGTGCGGCTGAGCCAAGGCTCAATCCGGCAATGACCAGCCAGCGCATGGCATGGCTTACCAAGCGGTGTTGCGACGTGCTATGAGGCATAGGAATCTTCTCGCAGGTCGTTATTGAAATCTTCAAGTTTTAGGCCTTCAGGTGGAATCACTGATCCGTCGAGACAAGCCTGATCGTCGATGAGTCGCAGGCGTCCCTGGACGAACCAGTGCATCGCCAATGGATAAAGGTGATGCTCTTGTTCTTGTACCCGGGCTGCAAGCGAGGCGGGCGTATCGCCAGCAAGTACAGGAATTCTGGCCCGAACTATCAGGGGGCCGCCATCGAGTTCCAGCGTGACAAAATGCACTGTACTGCCATGTTCGCCTTCGCCAGCGTCCAGCACCCGCTGATGCGTGTGCAGACCTTTGTGCTTGGGCAACAGAGATGGGTGAATGTTCAATAAAAGACCACGGTAGTGCGAAACAAACTTTTCAGTCAGGATCCTCATGAAGCCGGCCAGAAGAATCAGATCAGGCTCGAAGTGATCAATCTGCTCCATGAGCGCCTGATCATAGGTTTCACGATCAGGGTAATCCTTGTGGTCCAGTGTGACAGCAGGGATGTTGGCATTGCGCGCCCTCTCAATGCCCAAGGCGCCAGGGCGGTTACATACCACCGCAACGATCTGACCCTCGGTCGGACGAGCCCTCAAGCTATCGATCAGCGCCTGCAGATTGGTTCCTGAGCCTGAAATGAGTACCAGAATGCGGCAGCTCACTGTTTCACTGACCTCCGCGGTGCAGAGTGACTGGCTCCGCACCGTCTGCGAGCTGGTTGATGCTGCCAATAATCCAGGGCGTTTCGCCAGCGTCTTGCAACACCTGCAAGGCACGTTCAGCGTCTTCGGAGCCTACGCAAATGACCATGCCGACACCGCAATTGAGAACCCGGTGCATTTCGTTTTCTTCAACATTGCCCTGTTCCTGCAGCCAGTTGAAAACCGCCGGACGTTGCCAGCTGTCCAGATCGATGTGCGCACCCGTATTGGCCGGAAGTACGCGGGGGATATTTTCCAGCAACCCGCCACCAGTGATGTGCGCCATGGCCTTGACCGCACCGGTCTGTTTGATCAGTTGCAACAGGGGCTTCACGTAGATGCGCGTTGGCGCCATCAGCAGTTCGGTCAGATTTTGTCCTTCCAGCTGAACCTGGCTGATGTCTGCACCGGCGACCTCGATGATTTTGCGCACCAGGGAGTAACCGTTGGAGTGCGGGCCTGAAGAGGGAAGTGCAAGCAGGACGTCTCCAGCCTGTACGCGGCTGCCGTCGATTATTTCCGATTTTTCAACCACGCCTACGCAGAAACCGGCCAGATCGTAGTCTTCACCCTCGTACATGCCTGGCATCTCTGCCGTCTCACCACCTACCAGAGCGCAGCCGGCGAGTTCGCAGCCGGCACCAATACCACTTACGACTTCCGCGGCAATATCAATGTTCAGTTTGCCGGTGGCGTAATAGTCGAGAAAAAATAGTGGTTCGGCGCCGCAGACCACCAGATCGTTGACACACATGGCCACCAGATCGATTCCGATGCTGTCATGCTTGGCCAGATCCATTGCTAACCGCAGCTTGGTGCCAACCCCATCCGTGCCCGAGACCAGTACAGGCTGCCGATATCCCGCTGGTATTTCACACAATGCACCGAAACCACCGAGACCACCCATGACTTCTGGACGACTGGTCCGTTTGGCGACGTGCTTGATCCGGTCGATCAGCGCATTGCCGGCATCGATGTCGACGCCAGCGTCCTTGTAGCTGATGGAAGGCTTTGGAGGGGTCTGGCTGCTCATTCTGGGATCTCGACGACTGGAAAGGGGAACAGCAACGGCTTTGTTTGAAACCGGTGCACTTAAGCCCGCTAGTTTAGCAACATGACGGGCCGAGAACCATGCTCGCCGAGCGATACCGGCAGCCAGTTGGTTCCCTTGGTTGCCGGCATGGCGACGCGCGTTTAATGTATGCGCATTATTCATGTTGTCAGCTCGGCGAGAACTCTCCATGTATCAGGTGCGAAGAAGGTTGTCTTTTCTGCTTATAGCGTTGGCGCTGGGGTTCTCGGCACTTGCGCAAGCTGCAGTCCTCGAAGGATTCTATCGGGTCGAGATACCTGCCCGGGAGGGGCTGGATCGCAGCCAGGCTATGCGCGAGGCCTTCGAATTGATGATCGCCCGACAGGCGGGTAGCGAAGCGGTTGACAGTGAAGCGGTGTTGGCTGCGATGCAGGACCCGCAGCAATTCATGCGGCGCATTGCCGGAACTGAGGCCGGTGGTCTTCGAGTCGAGTTCGAGCCGGCCTCACTTCGCAACCTGTTGACGGAGGCGAGTCTTCCCATGCTCGGACCTAACCGTCCCTCGGTAATGCTATGGGCTTTGGAAAGTGGCGGGATCAATGTCGAACTACTGGGCCAGGGGAGCGACTGGGCGGTTGCTCTCAAAGATGCTGCTGAATATCGAGCGGTCGCCTTGAGCCTGCCATTGGCAGACCTGGAGGATCGGACTCTGGTCGATATCGAGACCATTCGAAAGGCGGATGGGCCCACCCTCAAGCGGGCCAGTGAACGATATGATGCCAGCGCGGTGCTTGCTTTGACTATCGAGGATACATCGGAAGGTTCGGTGCTCGCATGGAACTGGTGGCTCAATGAGCAGGCAGAAAACGGTCGGATAACCGCGGAATCGAAAGCCGCAGCAGCAGATCAGTTGATGCTCGAAGTGGCGGACCTGGTGCTTGATCAGTATGCGGTCTCCCCTACCAATACCAGCGATGTATCGAACTGGGAGGTTGTTGTTCAAGGCATAGATAATCTGGATGAGTTCGCTGCCCTGCAACGCACCTTACAACAGGTTGGAAGTAAACAGACGCCCAGTGTCCTGAGCATTAAAGGTGACCAGGTGCGCCTTGCCCTGGATTTTCCCGGGACCGAAGAGCAGTTGGAGCGCTTGCTCATTCTGGATCAACGTATGCGACGTATGTCTGCACCGAAACCCGAACCCGAACCCGAACCAGGCCCAGAATTAACTCCGGGCAACCTGCCAGGTGATGCGGACTTATCTCCGGTCGACAGCAATAACAGCGTTGATGATAGCGTTACGGTGGTGGACGATGCTTTAACAATGGAATCTGGGGACCAGAGTGCCGAACTGGAGCTTGAGCCTGATGTCGAACTCCCTGAGCCGGAGCCGGCCGCGAACGTCATGTTCTTTCGCTGGCGCTAAGCTGCCCTTTCTTTTTCAAGGAACTGAAAATGATTACTGATACCCGTTGGTACTGGGTTTTTGGATTTGCCGCGCTGTTGCTGATGATCTATCTGTTGCAGCCTATCTTGCCACCCTTTCTGATTGGAATTCTGCTGGCTTATCTGGGCGATCCCGCTGTGGGCCGTCTCGAATCCCGCGGTGTGCCCCGGATGGCTGGCGTGGTTGTGGTTTTTGCCGGTGTAACGGGTGTTTTTGCCCTTATGCTGTTGATTCTTATACCGCTGCTAATCAACGAAATAGATATTTTGCGAGAGCAGATCCCGGCAATGGTGACCTGGTTCAACCAGACTGCGCTGCCCTGGTTCGAATCTCGCTTGGGCGTCGATGTCAGCAGCTTCCGTCTTGAGACAGTCACCAATACGATCCGTGAGAACCTTGCCAAGACGGGCGGAATTGTAGGGATTGTCCTGCAACAGGCTACGCGCTCGACCATGGCTTTGCTCACCTGGCTGGTGAATCTGGCGATGATCCCGGTGGTCGCGTTTTACCTGATGCGCGACTGGAAGGAAATCATGCAGCGCATCAGGAATTTGCTGCCCAGACATCATGAAGACCTTGCTGTAAGACTGGTTCGCGACTGTGATGAGGTGCTTAGCTCGTTCATTCGGGGGCAATTGCTGGTCATGCTCTGCCTGGGGGTTATCTATTCCCTGGGGCTGTGGCTCATTGGGCTTGAGCTGGCACTGCTGATTGGCATGATTGCCGGGCTCGCAAGTATCGTTCCTTATCTTGGCTTTGTTGTTGGGGTAGGCGCCGCCCTTATCGCAGCGATCTTCCAGTTTGGTGATGTGTTCCATCTGGTTGCCGTCGTTGTCGTATTCGGTCTGGGTCAGATAATAGAAAGCACTTTGCTGGTACCCCTCCTGGTTGGTGACCGCATAGGCCTGCACCCGGTTGCGGTTATCTTTGCGGTACTGGCCGGTGGTCAGCTTTTCGGTTTTGTCGGTGTGTTGCTGGCACTGCCGGTTGCAGCTGTATTAATGGTTCTGGTGCGGTACATGCTGGATCGATACAAGAACTCAAGTGCCTATCGTGAGCATAGTGATGAAGATCCGACGGATCTGGATGATCAGTCTGAATCAGAGCCTGAGGCCCCCGTTCTTTAATGTCGACTGGAAGCCCCATACAGCTGTCGTTGAGCGTCAAACTCAGCGACGAAGCCACTTTCCGCAATTTTTTTTCCGGTCCCAATCAGCTGGCGGTAAGGGCCGTGCAAACACTGGCAGACCCGCAAAGCAATCCCGGTGATGGCGCTTTGTATCTCTGGGGCGCTTCCGGAAGTGGTCGTTCACATTTGCTACAGGCTGCGTGTCATCGCATGGACGAGGCAGGGGGCGTGGCAATGTATCTTCCCCTGGCGAATATGATCGAATATGGGCCGGCCCTTTTTGAGGGTATGGAAGAGGTGGACCTGCTGTGTCTGGACGAGCTGGACGCGGTGGTGGGACATGCAGATTGGCAGGAGGCGCTTTTCCATCTCTACAACCGTCTGAGGGAGCGGGGTGGACGGCTGCTGCTGGCTGCCGATTCTGCGCCCAGAAGCATGGCTCTTGAGCTTGCCGACCTGACATCACGTTTGGGATGGGGGCTGGTTTTGCAAATGCAGGCACTTGATGATCAGGGTAAGCAGGAGGTTCTGAAATTGAGGGCGGAGGGGCGTGGTCTTCAACTGACTGATGAGGTCGCACGATACATGTTGAATCGGGGTGCCCGAGGTATGGGTGAACTGTTTGCCGCCCTTGAAAAGCTCGATCAGGCGTCCCTGCAAGCCCAGCATCGCCTGACCATTCCCTTCGTCAAGCGGATCATGAATTGGTAGTCGTCTAGCCCCCTTCGCTGACCCTCTTGGCCTGGAATCCCCAGCGCACATAGCCCATTGCTGGTATGAAATAAAGCACACTGAAGCCAACCAGCAGTGAGCCGTACATCAGCCGCCCTGGCTGAAAACAGACCAGCACGCCATAAATAAAGTACAGGTTGATGGCGAAGCACAGCCAGGCATGGGCACGCACATTGCCAATGATTATACCTGGCATGAAAATCAGCAAGGGCACCAACAGCGTCCCGATAATCACCAGCGGATTGGCTCCATGCAGGTCCGCGAAGAGTGCGTTATAGGTGAGCAGTGTAAAAATCACCCCGAGATATCCGACCAGAGACAGTATTCTGGTGATGCGCATACGCGGCTCAAGATAGTTCAAGGACGGCAAAGGCTTTTCAATTTTAGACATGGGTAGCTCCGGCTTGCAGCGTGCGGGTGAGGGTGGCAACGCGTTGCCCGAGTGCGCGACACAAGGCTGATTCCTGAGGGTCCAGCGACCGAGATCCGTCGGTGCCTGC
Source organism: uncultured Halopseudomonas sp. (assembly GCF_963977355.1). Taxonomy (NCBI): domain Bacteria; kingdom Pseudomonadati; phylum Pseudomonadota; class Gammaproteobacteria; order Pseudomonadales; family Pseudomonadaceae; genus Halopseudomonas; species uncultured Halopseudomonas sp. The sequence goes on from NZ_CAXBOV010000027.1 coordinate 18,425, forward strand.
GTGGTGACTTGCACCGTAGGGTGTACCACCGCCCCGGGTTTCGGTCAGCTCTGTGTTTGCATAAGGCAGACCTACCAGCAACATGCCATGGTGCAGCAGCGGTAACTGCATGGACAGCAGGGTGCTCTCCTGTCCCCCATGCATGCTGGCTGTTGAAGTGAACACGGCTGCCGGCTTGTCTGTGAGGCTTCCAGCCAGCCAGAGACTGCTGGTGCCATCGATGAAATACTTGAGCGGAGCCGCCATATTACCGAATCGGGTAGGGCTGCCGAGGATCAGTGCTGAACAGTTGCGCAGGTCATCTTCAGTACAGTAAACCGGGCCCGCTGGCGGAACGGCGGGGCTGCTAGCCCTGGTTTCCGGCGATACCTCAGGTACGGTCCGCACGCGTGCTTCCAGACCGGCTTTTTCGACACCCTCAGCGACCAGGCGGGCCATTTTCGAGGTGGCACCGTGACGGCTATAAAACAGAACCAGAACATAGGGAGCAGTAGGGCTCATGCAAAGAGCTCCAGTACTTTTTCCGGCGGACGGGCGAGCACGGCCTGGCCGTTACGTACCACAATCGGTCGCTCAATCAGCCTGGGGTAGTCAGCCAGTGCCTGAACCAATTGCGCTTCGCTGAGCTCGGGATTGTTCAGGTTGAGCTCCTTGTAGGTATCTTCCTTCTTGCGCATCAGATCGCGCGCGCTCATGTCGAGCATCGTCAGAAGTTCACTTATGGATGCGTTGTCCAGAGGCGTCTTGATGTAATCGATTATTTCCGGCGCCTCTCCCTGCTCTTCGATCAAAGCCAGGGCCTGGCGGGATTTCGAGCAGCGAGGGTTATGATAAATGCGTGCGACGGACATGGGTGTCTCCGTTACTGTGAGCGTGGTCGGTGGCTTATGCCGGGTATGGGGTTTATTCTAAGCGTTAATTCTTCTGGCTGTCAGGGTATCTGGATGTCGCCAAGACTCAACCTGTTACTGCATTTTTGCCGTTACCTTTTTCGACGCTTCAGTGAAGACAACTGTGTCAAGAACGCTGCGGCGCTGACTTACACCACGCTATTTGCCGTCGTCCCGGTGATGACGGTCAGCTATGCCATGCTGGCAGCCATCCCGGCCTTTGATCAGGTAGGTAGCCAGGTTGAAGATTTCATTTTCAGCAACTTTGTTCCCTCTACCGGCGACACCTTGCGTGAGTATCTCAGCCAGTTTTCCGATCAGGCTCGTCAGCTCACCGGAGTAGGGGTGGCACTGCTGTTGATCACGGCACTATTGATGCTGCTGAACATCGAGCGTGCCTTCAATGCTATATGGCGCATTCGCCAGGCCAGGCGTGGGGTTTCCAGTTTTCTGTTGTACTGGGCGGTGCTGAGTCTGGGCCCTTTGCTGCTGGGTGCCGGTTTTGTGGTCAGCACCTATCTGACATCGCTCAACTTTTTTGGCACTGGCGCAGCCGTCGATACTCTTACCCGATTGCTGCTCGGCTGGATTCCGCTGATTCTGAATATCGCTGCCTTCACACTGGTATATGTCGCTGTACCCAACACCCGAGTGCCCTTGCGTCACGGTCTGGCAGGCGGTGTTCTTGTCGCGCTGTTATTCGAGGGTGCAAAGGCATCTTTCGCGTTATATGTGGCTTTGTTTCCCGGTTATCAGCTTATCTATGGAGCCTTTGCCGCATTCCCTCTATTTCTGCTGTGGATCTACGTTAGCTGGCTGATCATCCTTTTCGGGGCCGAACTGGTTGCCAATCTGGGAAACAGTAACGCCTGGAAACGCCCAATGCTTCCGGGTTTGCTGAGCATGCTCGGCCTGCTCCAGGTTTTCCTCCAGGCGCACAAGCGCGGGGATGTAGTCGACCTGGGTAAAGTCAACAATGCGGGTTGGGTCATGCATGAGGAGCTATGGCTTGAGCAGACGGAATGGCTTGAGACCGAGCGGATCATTGCCCGTGCACAGCATGGTGGTTATGTCCTGAGTCGTGACCTGGGTCAGATGGAACTTGCCGATCTCTTTGCCCGTATGCCCTGGCCGGTTCCCAATACTTCTGAACTGCCATCGCGCCTGCACACTGATGCATCCTGGTATCCGGTGCTGCTTGATGCGCTGGGCCGCCTGGAAGGTCAGCGCGAGGAAATTCTGGGAGGCAGCATCAAGGACTGGCTGGCCAAAGAGCTGGCGGCGAACGAGACAGTTGTACGTTCGACAGATGGGGTGACCGCATGAACTGCGGACTCAGGATACTCATTGCCCTATCGATGCTTTTGACCTTGGCTGCCTGCAGTCAGCAGCAGTGGGTTGACCATCAGGGCTCGCCGGTGCTCGCGGCAGACCTGGAAGGGCGCTGGATTGTGGTCAATTACTGGGCCGAGTGGTGTGCGCCCTGTCGGAAGGAGTTGCCGGAATTGAACTCACTCGCGGTGGCTTCGGGCGAGGTCGTCGTGCTGGGCATTCATTTTGACGATTATCAGGGGGAAGAATTGCGGGTTTTGAGCGAAGAAATGGACATCCGCTTCTCCGTAGTGGGCCACGATTTCGCAGAGGCATACGGTTTGGCCTTGCCGCAGATTTTGCCGACTACCTATATCATCGACCCGCAGGGCAAGCTTGTGCATACGTTGCAAGGGCCGCAGACCGAGCAAGAGCTGCTGGGTTTGCTGCACACAGGCGAGGGTATTGGTGGAGAGAGTAATGACTAGGCTTAGCGTTCAAGGGTTTGTCCGGGGCAAGGTCCAGGGCGTGGGCTTTCGCCGTGCCACGGTACAACAGGCCACCCATTTTGGGGTAGATGGCTGGGTCAGAAACCGCAATGACGGCTCTGTCGAGGTGATGTTGTGTGGTGAGCAGGACAAGGTTGAGACAATGGCACACTGGCTGCGCGAGGGGCCCGGTGCAGCGAGAGTCGAGTCGGTTGAACTTGATGCCTGTATCTGGCAGGACATTGCAGGTTTCGTTCAGCTTTGAGTCTTGGACGTCACTCGTTGACGTACCAATAGGTATACCAGTAGTCGATTACCCGATCCGGGTATTTCTGGCTTCCCAAACTGCCGTTGTAGCGTGCCAGGCCCCGTCTTAGATTGCCTTTTTCCTTGTCCAGGTAGTACTTGAGGATGGTGCATCCGTAACGCAGGTTTGTGGCGAGGTCGATCAGATTGTCTTCTGGGCGTCCCAGTTCATGTTTCCAGAAGGGCATTACCTGCATCACTCCCTGTGCTCCGGCGACAGAAAGAGCATATCTGTCAAACAGGCTTTCAGCATGGATAAGGGCTATGACCAGGTCGGGTTTGAGGCCTGCGCTGCTGGACGCCTGATGTACGAGGCGTAAAAAATCGAGCCTCTCCTGCTCATCTGGCAGGTAGGGCGCCATGCGCGCAGACATATCGACCAGCCAGACCTCGGCATCGAAACGATCGTCGAAGCTGCTTGAGCGCGCCACAGTGTCGATCAGCAAGGCCTTGAGCTGCTGATCCACCTCCCCGGCGTCCTGGGCCGGCACTGGTCCTGCCAGTCCGAGCCAGGCTATGATTGCTGCTGTCACTATCCCTGTGCGTATCGCCATGTCAGGGGCGGCTGTTAACTTCCAGTGCCTGGATGAATTCACCCTGCAGCATCGGATCGCCAGTAGTCAGAAGTATGAGCATGTTTTCCAGTTGATTCGACTCTACTTCAAGGCCCAATTCCTCAAGGCGCTTTACCCGATAGGCCCACTGATCCACGTCATCTTCTTCCAGGTTGTCGTAAATCAGCTCAACCGCTTCATGCAATTTGCTGCGCAGATCCCGACCCACCAGAAGATCTACCTCGCCGCGCACCGCCTGATCTGCCTTGGCGCTGAGTTGGATTACGCGAAGATTCTGGTAGTCAAGATCCAGGAAACCATCGTTCAACAGATTCAGTTGTAGATGTCCGTCCTTGTCGGTGTACAGGATCGTCTGGAAATTACCTGCAACAACGGAAATGGGTTTTTCCGCCCATGGGAGCCTTTGATACTCCTCGCGGGTGTCCAGCACATTACCCTGACGATCAAAGTAGTCGACCTTATAAAGCAGCTGCTCGGTAACCCGCACTTTTCGCTGCGGCAGCGCCATAACGGGTGACTCACCTATATCTATCTGCACCGTGTGGCTGATCATTTCGCGGTCAACATGTTCTCGCGCAGATTCTTTTTCCGGTGCCTGCGCAGCACAGCCCACCAGCAGCATGCTGGCAAGCGTTGCGATAGCTTTAAGGTTGGGCCCCAGGCGCTCGACAGATGATGGTAGCGTACGAAGCCTTGGCAAAGTCATATGCATAAGCTCACTCTTCCCGGGCGTTACCAGTGTTTTGCAGCAGAAACGCAAGAATATCCTCGACCTTGATATTGCGAGCGTCGCTTTCCCGGCGATATTTGTACTCGACCTGGCCTTCGTCAAGACCACGGTCACCAATGACGACCCGGTGTGGAATCCCGATCAGATCCATATCGGCAAACTTGACCCCAGGGCTGACTTTCTTATCCCGGTCGTCGAGTAATACATCTACTCCAGCGCTCTGAAGTGCCTTGTAGAGCTTCTCGGTTTCAGCCTTGACCTGTTCGGAGCTTTCCATTTTCAGGGGCACCAGGGCCACCTGGAAGGGCGCAAGGGCCTCAGGCCATACAATCCCGCGCTGATCATGATTCTGCTCTATTGCTGCGGCCACGACGCGTGAAACGCCGATGCCATAACACCCCATGCTGAGGGTGCTGGCTTTGCCTTGCTCATTGAGCACCGTGCAGTTCATTGCCTCACTGTATTTGCGACCCAGCTGGAATATATGACCAACCTCGATGCCACGCTTGATAACCAACGTACCCTGGCCGTCCGGACTTGCGTCACCCTCAACCACGTTACGCAGATCGGCTACTTCGTCGTAGTTCGCATCACGGTCCCAGTTCACGCCGGTAAAGTGGTTACCATCCTGATTGGCGCCGCATACGAAGTCTGCGAGGTGTGCAGCTTCGTAGTCGGCTATGACCGTAATCTCCAGGCCGACAGGTCCTATTGAGCCGGGTCGACAGCCAATGGCTTGAAGAATCTGCGCTTCGCTGGCGAGAGTCAAAGGAGCATGAATAGCCGGATGTCTCTCCGCCTTGATTTCGTTCAGTTCATGGTCGCCGCGCAGAACCAGTGCAACCATGGGATGCTGCTTGCTCTCTCCGGCTTCGCCGAGAACCACCAGAGTTTTCACGGTTTGAGTTGCTGGAAGCCCGAGGAAGTCGCAGACGGCCTCAATAGTGAATTTACCGGGCGTTTCCACCAGAGTTTTTTCGGCCGAGGCGCTGAGTCGCTCGCCCTGGGGCGGCAAGGCAGTGGCTTTTTCCATATTGGCTGCATAGGTGCCAGTGTCCGAGAAAACGACTGCATCTTCTCCGGAGTCTGCGAGCACATGAAACTCATGGGAGCCTTCGCCGCCGATGGACCCATTATCAGCTACTACCGGACGGAAGTTGAGTCCCAGCCGGGTAAATACGTTGGAATAGGCCTGGTACATACCCTGGTAGGTCTTTTCTAGCGAATCCTGATCCAGGTGAAATGAGTACGCATCTTTCATGACAAATTCGCGCGCGCGCATCAGACCGAAGCGCGGACGGATCTCGTCACGAAACTTGGTCTGTATCTGGTACATGTTTAGCGGCAACTGCTTGTAGCTGCTGATTTCGGTTCGGGCAAGATCGGTTATGACTTCTTCGTGTGTCGGGCCTACACAGAACTCGCGATCATGGCGATCTTTAAGTCGCAGCAGTTCCGGGCCGTATTCCTCCCAGCGACCGGATTCCTGCCAGAGCTCGGCAGGCTGAATGGCGGGCATCAGTATTTCCAGGGCGCCGGCATTGTTCATTTCTTCGCGGACAATGTTTTCGACCTTGCGCAGAACCCGCAGGCCCATAGGCAGCCAGGTGTATAGACCCGAAGCGATCTTACGGATCATCCCCGCGCGTAGCATCAACTGGTGGCTGATCACGGTGGCGTCAGCGGGTGTTTCCTTTAGCGTGGAGATCAGATATTGGCTGGTGCGCATTGGGCAGTAAATCCTGAGGCGGTTTGGGCAATTGAGGTTATTGTACGTTTGTGGTCTGTTGGCGTATAGACCGCTTGGGTCCAGCCAATTTATCTCAGGGCATAAAAAAACCCGGCCTTAGCCGGGTTTTCTGTTTCTTACCGCTGGTTTGCTTAGAGCAGATCCCAGGTGTAGGAAACGATCAGGCGGTTCTCGTCAACGTCGCCACCGTCAAGTGTATCGTCCTGACGGATGGTAGCGTTGCGCCACAGTACGTTAACACCTTCAAGAGCACCGTTCTGAACGGTGTAGCTGATGTTGGTGTCACGCTCCCAGCGGCTGTCGCGTACGGCTGGTGCCGCATCGATGTTGTCACTGGTGATGTAGCGGGTCATGAAGGTCAGACCGGGAAGGCCCAGGCCAGCGAAGTCATAGTCGTAACGGGCCTGATAGGAGCGCTCGTCCTTGGCATTGAAGTCAAGGTACTGAACCGAGTTGGCCAGGAAGATAGCGCCGTCATAATATGTAAAGCCAGCGTCGCCGCCCATTTGCTGATACGCAACAACGAACGCATGGTTACCTGCACCCAGAGTCAGCGCCAGGGAAGTTGCATCGTTGTCATAGTCGGTAGCAGGGCCGCTTTCGTCCGAAGTCTGGTAGTGAGCCAGGTCGGTTACCAGAGACATGTCATTAGCCAGTGGCAGGTTGTAGGTCAGACCTACAAAGTGACGCTTCCACAGGTTATCTGCATCGGAAGTGTAGAGACTAGTGCTCAGGTCGTCGGAGAATGCGTATGTGCCACCCAGGTAGGTGATTTTCTCATCAGCAATGAAAGCGCCATCGGTTTCAGATGAGCTGTTCATTTCGCTGCGGTCATTCATGCGACCGGCTTCTACAAACAGGCCGTCGATAGACTCGTTGGTGATGCTGTAGCCTTCGTAGTGGTTAGGCAGCAGGCGAGCGTCATCATAGGCGATGACCGGGTTGGACGGCAGGTGTACGCCGTAACGCAGAATGGTGTCTTCTACGATGTGGGCTTTTACTGCGCCACGGATTTCGGCGTAGTTGGCTGGGCCGCTATCGCCAAAGGTGCTTGGCAGCAGGCCTGTGCCGGCATCAGCATTGGTGCTGTCCAGCTTGATACCCATCATCGCGATGGTATCGAAGCCCAGGCCGATTGGGCCGCGGGAGTAACCGGATTCGAAGTTCAGAACGAAACCAGTAGCAGTCTCATCGCGCTTGCTCTGGGCAACGCCAGGGCTGCGGAAGTCGCGATTGAAGTTCATTGTGCGGTTGCTGAGGGTAGCCGAAGAGCTCTCGATGAAGCCTTCGTTGTTTTCAACAGCTGCGGTAGCTTGTGACACGATAAGTCCATTCGCAGCCGCGACGGCCAGCGCAGTGGAGCTCCATTTGATAACGTTTTTCATTATTTGCTCCTTCAGATTAAAAACAAGCTATGGTCACGGAAACCGGGACCGATCATCTTTTAATTGTTATCCAACCAGATTAAAGCATCAAAAGATGAATAGCGAAAGATTAGGCTTAAAAAACATGTTCTTGAAGCCTTGACCTACACTCTATCCGAGTATCATAAACTGCTCAGGTCATTTTAACCGCGCTATTATAATCTAAATATCGCAGTTTTACGTGATTCGTTTCACAAACGTCTCACTTTGAGACGGGCGGCGCTCTATAGCGCGTATATTTTTTCGCTAATGTGCCTACAACCTAATGGGAGTCGCATGTTCAAGCTAGATCAACGGTTGGCAAATGATTGTGTTCAGCTGGGCGATTTTCCGTTATGTCGACTGCTGCTGATGAACGATTCCCAGTATCCCTGGTGCATTCTGGTTCCGCGGGTAAACGACGTAACAGAGATTTTTGAACTCAGTGAGCGCGATCAGCAGCGTTTGTCGGCTGAGTCCTCCCTGTTGAGCCAACTTTTAAGCAAGACCTTTTCCGCGGACAAGATGAATGTTGCTGCTTTGGGAAATGTAGTCAGTCAGCTGCATATTCACCATGTGGTTCGCTATAGCAATGATGCGGCCTGGCCCGCCCCAGTGTGGGGACGGTTACCGGTGAAACCTTGTACCGTTGACGAAATGCAGGCGCGCCTCAGTCAACTGAAACGTATGCTGCCACCCGACTTTGAGTTTGCGGAGCAATCGCTATGAGTGATCTTGAGAACAGAGTTGCGGACCTGGAGATACGGCTGGTGTTCCAGGACGATACGATACAGTCGCTGAGTGAAACGGTAGCGGCACAGCAAATGGAAATGGAAAAGTTACGAAGGGCGGTCGAGGTGCTGGCCAGGAGGCAGGCCGATCTTGCCAGCTCTTTGCCTTCTAATGATGAGGATCAACCTCCGCCGCACTATTGAAATCGTTGTGTGTTTATCAAACCGGCGCCCCTGGAGGGCGCCGGTCTTATTTCGGGTTAGAGAATAACCACATCTTCGGCTTGCAGCCCTTTTTCACGGCGGGCAACGACGAATTCAACCCTTTGGCCTTCTTCCAATGCCCGGTGACCTTCGCCGCGGATGGCGCGAAAATGCACGAACACATCATCGCCCTGATCACGTGATATGAAGCCAAAGCCCTTGTTGGTATTAAACCACTTTACCGTGCCTGCTTCGCGATCCGAATGCCGACCGGGCAGGTTGAAGGAAAGTTTCTGTATCTCGCTGGCCAAAGTCATTGCCGTTGCCAGGCATACGACTCCGATGGCCAGACCAGTCGCGTAAATGACCAGAGCTTCGAATGCGGTAACCCACATTGCCACAAGAGGAAGCAGAGCTGCCACCAGCAGGCCAATCGAAACCGCAATGGCTATACCGTGGCGTAATGCGGTGTCTACGCGAGGTCGTGCGATGAACTGCTGCAGGTTAAGCAGGCCGGTAAACAACAGAAGGATGGCGTTAAGATTGACCAAGCCGCTTTGAGTAAAGAAAGGGAGCGTGTTGACCAGACCAGTTATTAATGCGGCTAGGCCGATGATGAGGTGCAGATAACGAAACGTATTCAAGAATTTCACCTTGGATGCTATGACATTGGTAACGGGAAAGTGCCTGTGCCCGGCGCAATAGAGAGGTAAAGCCGGGGCGCGCACTGTAACCTGAAACAGTCAAGGGCTCAAAGTGTGAACGTTCAGAGCTTAATAGAAGGGCAAAGTTGCAGTGAGAGCGTTTGAAAAAAATTGTCGGCGGATAGCTGACTATCCGCCGACGATCACTGGACGCAACGGCTAGCGTTACTCTTCGAGCAGGCTGCGCAGCATCCAGGCGGTTTTCTCGTGCACTTGCATGCGCTGGGTCAGCAAGTCGGCAGTCGGCTCGTCGTGGGTTTCGTCGCAGATGGGAAAGGATTCCCGTGCCGTGCGAACGCATGACTCGTGACCTTCCACCAGCAGGCGAACCATGTCCAAGGCATCTGGCACGCCGGCTTCTTCCTTGATGCTGCTGAGCTCGACGAACTGCTTGTAAGTACCTGGTGCGGGGAACCCCAGTGTACGAATGCGTTCGGCGATATCATCCACAGCCTGCGCAAGCTCCATGTAGTGGGTCTCGAACATCATGTGCAATGTCTGAAACATGGGGCCTTTTACGTTCCAGTGAAAATTATGCGTTTTCAGGTAGAGCGTGTAGGTGTCTGCCAGCAGGTGAGATAGGCCTTCGGCAATTTTCTCGCGATCATTTTCTTTGATGCCAATATCGATTTTCATCATGACTCCTGTTGGATGGGATTGATTCAAATATGTTTTCCGAGCTGAACTCGCTCGACTTTCGCCGTAAGGCTTGATGCCGGCAGTATAGACGCTGATCGGCAGCACGCGTGCTTGGACGGCTAATTTGTCGAAACCGAATATTGCAAGGCTATGTATAAGGGACAGCATTTCTTCCGAAGGGTTCAGTAACCTGAATGCGAGTACACCTGGTGTCCGAGGTTCTCGCCGACAAGGGCGTTTTTCGGGTATATTATTGCGCTTTTCTCAGTGCGCCGCTTTGCGGTTGGCCCGCAAAGGGTCTCCCAGGCTGCCCGATCTCTACGACAGGAATACCACAACATGATGCGTACCCACTATTGCGGCCAGTTGAACGAATCGCTGGCGGAACAGGAAGTCACCCTTTGCGGTTGGGTTCACCGGCGTCGTGACCACGGTGGTGTGATCTTTCTGGATATTCGTGATCGTGAAGGCCTGGCGCAGGTGGTTTTCGATCCGGACCGTGAAGAAACCTTTGCTTTGGCAGATCGCGTTCGCAGTGAGTATGTGGTCAAGGTAACGGGTAAGGTCCGCCCGCGTCCCTCCGGTGCGGTAAATCCCAACATGGCTTCTGGTGCGATTGAAGTGCTGGGGTATGACCTGGAAGTACTGAACCAGGCAGAAACACCGCCGTTCCCCCTCGACGAGTACTCTGATGTGGGCGAGGAAACCCGTCTGCGCTACCGGTTTATCGATCTTCGTCGTCCGGAGATGGCCGCCAAGCTGAAGCTGCGCTCGCGTATTACCAGCAGTGTGCGTCGTTATCTGGATGAGAACGGCTTTCTGGACGTGGAAACCCCAATTCTGACCCGTGCTACCCCTGAGGGCGCCCGTGACTATCTGGTGCCCAGTCGCACCCACCCGGGCACTTTTTTTGCCTTGCCCCAGTCACCCCAGCTCTTCAAGCAATTGCTCATGGTTTCCGGCTTTGATCGTTATTACCAGATCGCCAAATGCTTCCGTGACGAAGATCTGCGAGCTGATCGTCAGCCTGAATTTACCCAGATCGATATTGAAACCAGCTTCATGGACGAGAAGGACATCATTGACCTGACCGAGGGCATGATCCAGAAGCTCTTCAAGGAAGTGTTGGACGTGGAACTGGGCAATTTCCCGCATATGACTTTCGAAGAGGCCATGCGTCGCTACGGCTCCGACAAGCCGGACCTGCGTAACCCGCTGGAGCTGGTGGATGTTGCCGATCAGTTGGCCGAAGTAGACTTCAAGGTCTTCAGTGGTCCGGCCAGCGACCCCAAGGGCCGCGTTGCCGCCCTGCGCGTACCGGGTGGCGCGAGCATGCCGCGCAAACAGATTGACGACTACACGAAGTACGTTGGCATCTACGGTGCCAAGGGGCTGGCCTACATCAAGGTCAATGAGCGAGCCAAGGGTGTTGAAGGTTTGCAGTCACCCATAGTGAAGTTCATCCCTGAGGCAAACCTCGAGGTCATTCTGGATCGCGTAGGCGCGGTGGATGGCGATATCGTGTTCTTTGGGGCTGACAAGGCGAAGATCGTTTCCGAGGCGCTGGGTGCGCTGCGTATCAAGCTCGGTCATGATCTTGAGCTGCTGACCTGCGAGTGGGCGCCGTTGTGGGTGATCGACTTCCCCATGTTTGAAGAAAACGATGACGGTAGCCTCAGCGCATTGCACCATCCTTTCACTGCACCCAAGTGTAGCCCGGAAGATCTGGCTGCCAACCCGGCTACGGCGCTCTCGCGCGCTTATGACATGGTGCTCAACGGCACTGAGCTGGGCGGTGGTTCGATTCGTATTCACCGCAAGGAAATGCAGCAGGCAGTTTTCAATATCCTGGGTATCAGTGCAGAAGAGCAGCAGGAGAAATTTGGCTTCCTGCTGGATGCATTGAAGTACGGTGCGCCGCCTCACGGTGGTCTGGCCTTTGGCCTGGACCGTCTGGTGATGCTGGTGACTGGGGCTCAGTCGATCCGCGAAGTGATCGCCTTCCCGAAAACGCAGAGCGCTGCCTGCGTGATGACCCAGGCGCCAGGCGCAGTGGATAGCAAGGCATTGCGCGAACTGCACATCCGCTTGCGCGAGCAGCCCAAGGTCGAATAATCAGTCCGAACAACGGAGTCGAGCATGGCCGGACATTCCAAATGGGCCAATATCAAGCACCGCAAGGCCGCCCAGGATGCCAAGCGTGGCAAGGTCTTCAACAAGCTGATCAGGGAGTTGACAGTGGCCGCCAAGCTTGGCGGCCCTGAGCCGGCTGATAACCCGCGACTGCGGGCGGCAGTGGATAAATCACTGACCGCCAATATGACCCGCGACACCATCGACCGCGCGATAGCACGCGGTGTGGGCAGTACTGATGCAGACAATGTCGAGGAGCTTACCTATGAGGGGTATGGTCCCGGCGGCGTAGCGGTACTGGTCGAGGTGATGACTGATAACCGTAACCGCACTGTCAGTGAGGTTCGCCATGCCTTTAACAAGTGTGGTGGCAATCTGGGTACCGATGGCTCTGTGGCCTATCTGTTCGAGCGTCGAGGTCAGATCAGCTATGGGTCGGATGCGGACGAGGACGCTCTGATCGAGGGCGCTCTTGAAGCGGGCGCTGAGGATGTCGTCAGCAATAACGACGGCTCGATCGACGTATTCACCACCTTTGAAGAGTTCGGTGGTGTCCGCGACGCTCTCGACCAGGCAGGCTTTGTTCGTGAGGCCGCGGATATCAGCATGATCCCCGCTACCACCGTAGCTCTGGATCTGGCTGGAGCCGAGAGCGTTCTCCGATTGGTCGATATGCTCGAGGATCTGGACGATGTGCAGAACGTCTACAGTAACGCTGATATACCCGATGACGTGTTGGAACAGCTTGGTTGAAGCCTAAAGCGCATAGGAAGGGGAGGCAAATGCCTCCCTTTTTCATAGCAACGTTCTTTTGTCGAAAGGCAAAGCGGATATGGCACACTAGGCCTCATCCAAACAGCGGGAATGAACACGCATGGCCCTGATATTGGGTATAGACCCAGGTTCGCGAACGACGGGCTACGGAATAGTCCGCGAGCACGCGGGCAGGTGTGAATATGTTACGTCCGGGTGTATACGCCTGGGTGGCGGGCCTCTGCCGGGCAGGCTCAAATTGATCTTCGAGGGTTTGAGCGAGCTGATCAAGCAGTATGAGCCGGACATTCTCAGCATCGAACAGGTTTTTCTCGCGCGTAATCCTGATTCAGCACTCAAGTTGGGCCAGGCCCGGGGTGCTGCCATTGTGGCAGCGGTACACACTGGAATGGATGTCCACGAATATACTGCCCGGCAGATCAAGCAATCGGTAGTCGGTACAGGCGCGGCTGACAAGACCCAGGTACAGCATATGGTCACCCAGTTGCTTGGCTTGTCTGGCACGCCCCAGGCGGATGCTGCGGATGCCCTGGCGGCAGCCCTCTGTCATGCTCATTCGACAGCCCTCAATACACAACTGGGTGGCGGGCTTCTGGGGTTACGCAGCGGCCGGGTTCGCCACAGATGAGCGCTAGAAGAGAGATGCCCGAATGATTGGACGATTGACAGGGCTGCTGCTCGAGAAGCAGCCGCCTCACATTTTGCTGGATGTGCAGGGCGTAGGTTATGAACTGGATGCGCCAATGAGTACCTTTTACAAACTGCCTGCTCTGGGGCAGTCGGTCACCCTGCATACCCACATGGTCGTGCGCGAAGACGCTCAACTGTTATATGCCTTTGTCGAGAAGCGCGAGCGTGAGCTTTTCCGTGAGCTGATAAGGCTCAATGGAGTGGGGCCCAAGTTGGCGCTCGCTTTGATGTCCGGGCTTGAGGTTGATGAGCTGATTCGGTCAGTGCAGGCGCAGGATACCAGCGCACTTGTACGCGTACCTGGGGTAGGTAAGAAAACGGCCGAACGTCTTCTTATTGAACTGCGTGATCGCTTCAAGGCGTGGGAAGCGTTGCCCGGTTCGTTCAAGCCGCTGGTCGGGGAGGGCAATAATCCTCCCGCTGTCTCACAAAGCACTGACGCGGTCAGCGCCCTGATAGCTCTCGGTTACAAGCCGCAGGAGGCCAGTCGCGCGGTCGCCGCAGTGGAAGAGGATGGCATGAGTAGCGAAGAGTTGATTCGTCGCGCGCTCAAGGGCATCTTTTAATTGGTCTGTATTTAACCCACGGGATCTCCATGCTGGAAGAAGATCGCTTGATCGCAGCCGCACCGCGGCAGCAGGAAGATGTAATTGACCGGGCGATCCGCCCTTACCGCTTGGCCGACTACATAGGTCAGCCGAGCGTGCGCGAGCAGATGGAGCTTTTTATCAAGGCGGCGAAAGGCCGTGGCGAAGCCCTGGATCACGTGCTGATTTTTGGTCCTCCCGGGCTGGGCAAGACCACCCTGGCAAATATCATCGCTCAGGAGATGGGGGTTAAGATCAAGAGCACCTCCGGCCCCGTGCTCGAACGTGCTGGGGATCTGGCAGCCATGCTGACCAGTCTTGAAGCGGGCGATGTGCTTTTTGTTGACGAGATTCACCGTCTTTCACCGGTGGTCGAGGAAATTCTCTATCCGGCAATGGAGGACTATCAGCTCGATATCATGATCGGCGAAGGCCCCGCTGCTCGCTCAATCAAGCTCGACTTGCCACCCTTTACCCTCGTGGGCGCTACTACCAGGGCCGGTATGCTGACCAATCCTCTGCGTGATCGGTTCGGTATTACCCAGCGCCTGGAGTTTTACGGCGTCGATGATCTGGCCACAATCGTGACCCGCTCGGCAAAGATACTCGGACTGCAGGTTGAGGAGCACGGTGCGCTGGAGATAGCCCGTCGCTCGCGCGGTACACCGCGAATCGCCAATCGCTTGTTGCGTCGCGTGCGTGACTTCGCCGAAGTGCGCGGCACCGGGGCCATCTCATCAGACATAGCTGACCAGGCCCTGAATCTGCTGGATATTGACGTCAAAGGCTTTGATCACATGGACCGCCGGTTATTGCTGGCGATGATCGACAAGTTTGATGGCGGGCCGGTGGGTATCGACAGTCTGGCCGCCGCTATCAGTGAAGAGCGGCACACAATAGAAGACGTGCTGGAACCCTTTTTGATTCAACAGGGCTTTATTACCCGTACGCCCAGAGGGCGGATGCTTACCCGGCACGCGTATGCTCACTTTGGACTCGATTTGCCTGGCCGGATGACGCAGCCCGCTGGGGACCTGTTTGGCCCGGGTCAGGATCCCGATGGGGCTTGAAAAAATATTTTCGATATTGGTTGGGAAACACTATGCAAAGCTCACCGTTGGCTCTACATTATGCGCGCTGACTATTCCGGACCGCCGTTCGCGCTGAGAGTCCGAGTCTACTTTGAAGATACTGATGCCGGCGGCATCGTATATTACGTCAATTACCTCAAATTTATGGAACGTGCGCGAACCGAAATGGTCCGTTCCCTGGGGTTTGACCAAAGTGTCCTGCAGACTGAAAACATTATTTTCGTTGTGCATTCGGTGACCGCCCGTTACCACGCGCCCGCGCGACTGGACGATGAGCTGGAAGTCAGCGTGGAAGTGGTTGATCTCAAGCGCGCCAGTATACGTTTCCGCCAGCAGGTAAGAAGGGTCGACGGCGACGTATTGTGTGAGGGGGAAGTGCTTGTTGCATGTGTCAGCGCAGATCGGTACAAACCCAGAGGAATTCCGCCTGTCCTGAGCGCAGCGTTCAGGGCACGGCAGGTAATAGATAGCAAGACCGAGCGAGGAGAGGCAACGCGTGCAAGCTGATCAAATGTCGATGTGGCACCTGATTTCTACAGCCAGCGTACTGGTACAGCTGGTTATGCTGATTCTGGTGGCGGCATCCATTATGTCCTGGGTTATCATTTTCCAGCGTGGAGCCTTTATCCGTTCCGCAAAAACCGCGCTTGATGACTTTGAGGATCGATTCTGGTCGGGAATTGATCTGTCCAAGTTATACCGCCAGGTCACTGGTAACCCGGATAACAACTCCGGGCTTGAACAGATATTCCGTGCCGGTTTCAAGGAGTTTTCCCGGATGCGCCAACAGGCCGGCGTTGATCCGGATGCCGTGATGGATGCGGTACAGCGCTCCATGCGTGTGGCGATTTCCAAGGAGGAGGAAAAGCTTGATCAACACTTGCCTTTTCTCGCCACGGTCGGTTCGACCAGTCCTTACATAGGCCTGTTCGGTACTGTGTGGGGGATCATGAACTCCTTCCGCGGCCTTGCTACGGCGCAGCAGGCTACCCTCGCGACCGTTGCTCCGGGCATTGCCGAAGCTCTGATCGCAACGGCAATTGGCTTGTTTGCAGCGATACCGGCAGTTATTGCCTATAACCGTTTCTCCGCACGCTCGGAAACGCTTATCAGTCGTTACTACACTTTTGCTGACGAGTTCTCGAGCATTCTTCACCGTCGCGTCCACGCCAGCAACGACGAGTAAACGGGAGTCAACATGCAGGTGCAAGGCAGACGCCAGAAACGCAAACCCGTTGCAGAGATGAACGTCGTTCCCTACATCGACGTTATGCTCGTGTTGCTGGTGATTTTTATGGTAACGGCTCCGATGATGAATCAGGGCGTGAAGGTTGACTTGCCCCAGGTAGCCAGTGAGGTTATGCCCTCCGATAGCAATCAACAGGTGCTCACCCTGTCGGTGTTGGCTGATGGAACCTATTTCTGGAATCTGGGTGAAACTGTTGATACGGAAAACCAGACTGACAGCGCCATATCCCTTGAGGAAATGTCCTCGGGTGTGACCAAGATCATCAGCGCCCGACCGGACACGCTGGTTTACATACGTGGCGACCGCGAAGCTAATTACGGGTTGGTCGTCACTGCGATGGCGACATTGCAGCAAGCAGGCGTCCCTAACGTGGGACTGATAACAGAGGCGCCGTGAATACTCGTGAACCGCGTCAGGCGGAAACCGGCAGTTATGTTGCATCAGTGCTCAAGGCTCTTGCCGTGCATCTGGCTGTGGTTTTACTGCTTTTCGTTTCGTTCAGCAGTGCGCCGGAATTCGAGCCAGCCAAGCCAATAGTTCAGGCGACTCTGGTACAGCTGAACTCCAAGAGCCCGGCGCAGACGCAGACCGATCAGCGCATAGCCGGAGAGGCGGCGCGCACTGCAGCGCAGCGTCACGAGGCGGAAGAGCTCAAACGCGCGCAGCAGAAACAGGAGCAGGCTGAGGCCGCTGCCGCAAAGGCGAAGGAGCAAGCTGCCGCAGCGCAAGCTGTCCAGCAGCGCGAAGAACAACAGAAGGCGGCGCAAGCCGCCGAGAAACAGCAATCTGAAGCAGCCAAGCAACTCGAGGCCGCCAAGAAAGCCGAAGCTGAGGCTCAACGCAAGGCTGATGCGGCGCGCAAGCTCGCTGCCGAGGAAACAGCAAAAAAGGCAGCAGCTGAGGCGGCAAAGAAGAAAGCAGCCGAAGAAGCAGCGAAGAAACAGGCTGCCGAGCAGGCAAAAAATAAAGCGGCAGAAGAAGCTAAGCTTAAGGCTGCTGCGGCGAAGGCTGCTGCAGAGAAGCAGGCGGAGCAGAAGCGGGCGCAGGAAGAGGCCAAGGCCAAGGCGCTTGCCGATCTCCTGGCAGACGAAACCCAGTATCAGCAGGCACAGGCTGACGAGACCGGAGAGCAGGTAGCGGCGAGCTACGACGATCTGATTCGTCGTCTTGTTACCGAGCAGTGGAGCAGACCTCCGTCCGCGCGCAAGGGTATGGTAGTAACGATCACTATAAGCCTGCTTCCAACAGGTCAGATCGCCGACGCAGTGATAGCTAACAGCAGCGGTGATCCGGGTTTTGATCAATCAGCCGTGAGAGCGGTCCGAAATGTAGGCCGGATTCCTGAAATCCAACAATTAGCACGTGAAAATCCAGCTATCTTTAATAGGGATTTTCGTGAGTACAGGCTGAATTTCAGAGCAGAGGATTTATCATTCTGATGAAGATGTTGAAAATATGGCTTAGCGCAATCGCGTTGATGCTGATTGCACAGAATCTTTATGCGCAGCGCGTTATCGAGATTACTCAGGGTAACGACAAGGCCGCCCCCATCGCGGTTGTGCCCTTCGGCTGGCAGGGTGGCACCCCTTTGCCTGAAGATATGGCCGAGATCGTCTCGAATGATCTGCGCAATAGCGGCATGTTCGCTCCATTCGATCGGCGCAATATGCTCAGCACGCCGACCCAGGCAAGCGAGATCTTCCCGCGCGATTGGCGGATTCTGGGTGTGGATTATGTGATTGCCGGGCAAGTCAATGCCGACCCGGGTTCCGATCAGTATCGATTGCAGTTCAGTCTATACAATGTGATCCGTGAAGAAGTCATGATGACTCGCACAGTCACCGGCACCGTAAGCCAGTTGAGGGACATGTCACATCATTTGAGTGACCTGGTATTCGAGGAGATCACCGGCATCAAGGGTGCGTTCAATACCAAGCTATTGTACGTGGCCGCTGAACGGTTTTCCGTCGATAACACCCGATTCACGCTGCAGCGCTCGGACTACGACGGAGCTCGTGCCGTCACATTATTGCAATCGCGTGAGCCTATTCTGACCCCGTCATATGCTCCGGATGGCCAGCGTATTGCCTATGTGTCCTTCGAATCGGGTCGTCCCGAAATATTCGTGCATTATATTCAGACCGGTCGTCGGGAGCGAATCACCAGTTTTGAGGGGCTCAATGGTGCACCTTCATGGTCGCCTGATGGCGAGCGCCTTGCTTTTGTGCTGTCTCGCGATGGTAATCCCGAGATCTATGTGATGGAGCTGGCCAGTAAGCAATTGCGCCGCCTGACCAATCATTTCGCAATTGATACCGAGCCGGACTGGCTGGATGCCAACACGATCGTTTTCACCTCGGATCGTGGTGGACGTCCGCAGATCTACAAACAGAATATCAACGCTGGTGTTACCGAGCGGCTGACCTTCGTCGGCAACTATAACGCCAATGCCAAACTCTCTGTTGATGGTCGCACCATGGTTATGGTGCACCGCCAAGAGGGTAACCGTAATTTTCAGATTGCCATCCAGGACCTGGAGCGCGGTAATCTGAGGGTTTTAACAGAAACATCATTGGATGAATCTCCCACTGTTTCTCCCAATGGCGTCATGTTAATTTATGCCACCCGTCAACAGGGACGGGGCGTACTCATGCTGGTATCTACCAATGGTCGTGCTAGGTCGGTTATCCCGACTCAATTCACTGACCTGCGCGTGCCATCGTGGTCCCCATACCTGCCCTAGGGTGTAAAATCATTAAAACATGTGGGGTTTTCCAGGAGTCTTATGATGCAAGTAATTAAATTCGGTAAATTTGCGGCGCTGGTTGTAGCTTTGGGCGTAGTTGTTGGTTGTTCTTCTAAAGGTGGCGACACTGGCGGCATGGGTGCAGTTGATCCAAACGCTGGTTACACCACTCCAGTTGCGACAGGCGACAACATGTCCAGCGAAGAAGCTGCGCTGCGTGCGGTCACTACGTTCTACTTTGAGCTCGATAGCGCTGATCTCAAGCCTGAGGCCATGCGTGCCCTTGATGTGCATGCCAAGGATCTTCGTGCTGCAGGTAACCGTGTAGTGCTGGAAGGCCACACTGACGAGCGTGGCTCACGCGAGTACAACATGGCTCTGGGCGAGCGTCGTGCTGCCGCCGTTCAGCGCTACCTGGCTGGTCAGGGCGTTTCTCCTTCACAGCTGGAGCTGGTCTCCTACGGTGAAGAGAAGCCGGCTGCCATGGGTTCAGGCGAAGAAGCTTGGGCTCAGAACCGTCGCGTAGAACTGCGTAAGTAAGAGGTCATATGAAAGGGTTCAGGGGTTTAACAGTTGCTTTGATGCTGTTGCCAATCGCGGCAATGGCACAGGTGCCGGTTATTGACGGTAGCGCGGGCGGTGTCCGCGGTAGTCAATCGTCTACCCCTGCGTCCCCGCAGGCCACAGCTGGTACCTCGATAGAGGGCCAGCTATTGCAGCAGCTGTATCAGCTTCAACAGGAAGTCGCCATGTTGCGCGGCAGGCTGGAGGAGCAGGAATACCGTGTCAAGCAGATGGAGCAGGATCAGCTGGATCAGTACCAGGATATCGACCGCAGGTTGTCCGCGGGCGCTGGTGCGGCACCGAGTCAGACAGATCAGCAGGCCCCGATTGATGCGCGTGAAAGCCCTGCTGCTAGTCAGCCGGGAAACAATGGTGGTGCAACAGCACCGCAAGGCAGTACCGGTGCGGCTGAGGTCGATCCGGCGCGAGAAAAATTGATGTACGATGCAGCCTTTGATCTGGTCAAGGCGCGAGATTTCGAAAAGGCGATTCAGGCTTTCAGTGCCTTCGTCAGACGCTTCCCGAACAGCGAGTACGCTGGGAATGCGCAGTATTGGTTGGGTGAGATTCACCTCGTGGAGTCCAACCTGGATTCTGCTGGCCGCGCGTTCGCGTTAGTGATTAGCGAGTATCCCGGTCACCGCAAGGAAGCCGATGCGCTCTACAAGCTCGCGGACGTCGAGCGCCGTCTGGGTAATCGTGACAAGGCTATAGAGCTGTATCAGCAAGTACTTACCCGGCACCCGAATTCCTCTGCAGCTCAGTTGGCAAGGCGTGATCTGGACGGTCTGGGCTAAACAGTCCGGGCCAAGAGGTGCTGGTTTTTCCTTTCACCATTACGGCCGTCATGTTCGTTTCCTGATCCATCAGGTGTGCGAGCGATAGTCCCTTTGGGCTTCTGCCTTTTCCGCAGTTCCGCCCTGGATGCCAACCATGTCAGTAGATCTTTCCTCGACGCTCCGAATCACGGAGATATTTTATTCTCTTCAGGGCGAAAGTCGCTCTATCGGGCTGCCCACCGTATTCGTGCGCCTTACTGGATGCCCTCTACGGTGTCAGTACTGTGATACCGCTTACGCATTTATCGGTGGAGAAACTCAAACCCTGGCGGCTATCCTCGCCCAGATAGCTGATTACAAACCGCGTTTTATCTGTGTGACCGGTGGGGAGCCCCTCGCCCAGCCCAATTGCGTGCCCTTGCTCCAAGCGCTCTGTGAAGCAGGTTATGACGTATCCCTTGAGACCAGTGGTGCACTGGATGTAAGTGCGGTGGATTCGCGGGTGAGCCGCGTGGTGGACCTCAAGACACCCGATTCGGCAGAGTCCAGCCGCAACCTGTATTCAAACATGGCGGTGCTTGGGAAGCATGACCAGGTGAAGTTCGTTGTGTGTAGCAGGCAGGATTACGAATGGGCGCGCTTTAAGCTCGATGAGTATTCGCTGTACGAAAGAGTAGGGGACGTACTCTTCTCGCCCAGTCACGGACAGCTTGCCCCGAGGCTGCTGGCCGACTGGATTGTTGAGGACAATCTCCCGGTACGCTTTCAGCTGCAGTTGCATAAATATCTCTGGAACGATGAGCCAGGACACTGACATGGCCAATAGTAAAAAAGCAGTAGTCCTACTTTCCGGTGGCCTGGATTCGGCGACGGTTCTGGCGATGGCCCAGGCAGAAGGGTATCGCTGCTACACGTTGAGCTTTGATTATGGACAGCGCCACAGTGCGGAGCTGAACGCAGCAGCGCGGCTCGCGTCCAGTGCCGCGGTGGAAGCCCATAAGGTCATAAAGCTGGATATGGATGGCATGGGCGGCTCAGCCTTGACCGACGATAGTATTGATGTGCCTGAGGTGGCGGGTGAAGGGATTCCGGTTACCTATGTGCCTGCGCGCAACACGGTCTTTCTGGCGTTGGCACTGGGTTGGGCAGAAGTGCTCGAAGCTCGGGATATTTTTATCGGTGTCAACGCGGTCGACTATTCAGGCTACCCCGATTGCAGACCGGCTTTCGTTGAAGCATTTGAGCGTGTGGCAAACCTGGCCACACGTGCAGGAGTGGAGGGTGCCGGCTTCCGCATCAGAGCCCCACTGCAGAATATGAGCAAAGGTCGAATAATCGAGGCAGGCGTGCAGCTTGGGGTCGATTACAGTCTTACTGTTTCCTGCTACCAGGCAGATAGTCTTGGACGGGCCTGTGGCCGTTGTGACAGCTGCCGTCTGCGCTCGGAGGGATTTGTTGCCGCGGGGGTAAATGATCCGACACCTTATGCGAGACAGTAAAAAAAACTTGAGTTTATCTGATAAATCAGTACTATAGCGCGCGTTCCGGGTCGTTAGCTCAGTTGGTAGAGCAGTTGGCTTTTAACCAATTGGTCGTAGGTTCGAATCCTACACGACCCACCATTTTTACCTCCCTCTCTGTTCTTTTGATAGGCGCCACCCCCGCGCTTTTTCCAAATATTTTTTCCATACCAGCTCTCCTTAATCAAATAGCTGAGCGTCGGTTTTCGTTTTTCGACTGCGCCGACTCGAGTTAATGTTTGAACCTCCGCATGCTCGCAACGTCCAAATTCTGGCAAATGAAATGACGTGTTTTGCGATATTTCATTTCTGCATCCATGTAATTAACGGAGGAAGTCCATGACCTCAGCAGCTAAAGAAACCATCAAAGTACTCAACGATTTGATTGAAACCTCTAAGGATGGTGAAAAAGGTTTCAAGGTATGCGCCGATGACGTGAAACGTCCCGAGCTCAAGGCGCTGCTCAGTGATCACGCGACCGAGTGCGGTAAGGCGGCAACGGAGCTTCAGGCTATCGTGACTCGCCTGGGTGGCGACCCTGAGGAAGATACCAGCATGGCTGGCGACATTCACCGGCGCTGGGTTGATCTCAAGTCAATGATCTCAGGCAAGGACGAAAAGGCGATTCTCAACGAGTGTGAGCGTGGGGAAGATGTTGCAAAGAAGAGTTACAAGGAAGCGCTCGAAGCACATCTGCCTGCGGATGTGCGTGAGGTGGTAGAGCGCCAATACCAAGGTGTGCTGCGTAATCACGATCAGATCAAGGTTTTACGTGACGCTGAGCGCGCGCGTAGCTGAGTAGCTTGCATGCTGAGCGGCGGCGGACTCTCGAAGCTCTGCTCGCCGTTCCAGGCGCTCTACATCCTCATCAGATCCCTGTAACTCCTCCCTCAGACATGAGCTGTCACCGGCATTCCGGCAGACAGCAAGCGATACTCGCTATGGTCGTGATGCTCAGTAACACTGTGCTCACAGGTCGCAACCGGTTTGTTCCTTCCTCGTTTTAAAGCGTATCGCAGTCGAATCGATGATCCCTTCAGCATGGAGGGCAGAATAACTCCAGAAATGCTGGTCGAGAGATTGTCAGATATGCGAGTCAGACAGTCCGCGTATCTGTTCTCGTCTGTATGCCCGAGCACTCTATTGGGGTACACCGTTGATCGATTATTCACAGCGGTCGGCGTGGTATAATCAGCGCTATTGTTACGATCACAGGATCTTCGTCATGTCACAAATTCCCGAGCGGGTTTTGGTTCAGGCTCATCTTGCAGCCAAGCAGGTCGCGCCCCTCACAGTCGCGGAAGAAGCGGATTACAAGGCACGGATCCGCGCGGCCCTGGATGCCCGAAACGCTGTTCTGGTGGCCCATTACTACACCGATCCGGTTTTGCAGGCATTGGCCGAGGAGACAGGTGGCTGCGTTTCCGACTCTTTGGAGATGGCTCGTTTCGGCAAGGAACATTCAGCCAGCACTCTTGTGGTAGCTGGCGTACGCTTCATGGGCGAAACATCGAAAATACTTAGCCCCGAGAAACAGGTTCTGATGCCAACGCTGGAGGCCACGTGTTCATTGGATATCGGTTGCCCGATAGAGGAGTTTACGGCCTTTTGCGACCAGCATCCCGATCGCACCGTGGTGGTGTATGCCAATACGTCAGCTGCGGTCAAAGCGCGTGCGGATTGGGTAGTGACTTCCAGCTGTGCACTCGAAATCGTCGGTCATCTGATGGATAAAGGCGAAAAGATCATTTGGGCACCGGATCAGCACCTGGGCAATTACATACAGCGTGAGACGGGTGCCGATATGCTTCTCTGGGAGGGGTCATGCATCGTCCATGAGGAATTCAAGGCCAAGGCGCTGCTGGATCTGAAAGCCGTGTATCCGGATGCTGCCATTCTGGTCCATCCCGAGTCCCCCATGTCGGTAGTGGAGCTCGCGGATGTGGTGGGCTCTACCAGCCAACTGATCAAGGCAACCCAGACCTTACCCAATGAGACCTTTATCGTCGCTACTGATCGAGGCATCTTCTACAAGATGCAGCAGGGAGCACCGGGCAAACTGTTGATCGAGGCGCCCACTGCGGGCAGCGGAGCGACCTGTCGCAGTTGCGCGCACTGCCCCTGGATGGCGATGAACACTCTCCCGGCGCTGTTGCAAAGTTTGGAGCAGGGAACCAATGAGATTCACGTGCCAGAGCATCTTGTTCCCCGCGCGGTCAAGCCCTTGGAGAGGATGCTCGAATTCACCCGTAATGCTCGCCTCAATGCGGTCGGTAATGCCTGATCACAGATCACAGGTTCTCTATGATGGTGCGCTGCTCCATCAGGTATTGCTGCCGGGCCTGAATGCGGGCGCTTTGTACATAATCATCATCTGCGCGCACGGCGGCCAGCTCCAATTGCTCGGCTGCCTGGTCAAGGTCGCCGGCCAGCATGAAATACTCTGCTCTGGCGGTATGAACACCGACAATGTTGCCCGCCAGACCGCGTATTTCGGCGGTCATATACCATACATCGGGATCGTTTTCACGCTGGCTTGCCAAGCGATTGATCACCCTCTCGCCTTCGGCATAACGTCGACTGCGCAATAAAATATCGGCCTTGGCCTCCTGCAGTGGATAGCTGTCGGGGTTGATCTTGAGAAGACGGTCTACCCGTGCCAGGGCTTTCTCCAGCAAGCCTCGACTGATATCCAGCTCCACAGCCGCGAGGTTGACGGCAACGTTGTCTCCCTGTTCGGCGAGTAACGGTTCAATTGCGCTGAGAGCCTCCTCGTGCTGACCGCTGCGGATCAGGGCGAGTACAAGCCCGTATCGTGCCGCAGCGTGATCACCGTCATGCTCTTCGAGCAAGATGCGAAAACGCTGAGCCGCAAGCCCTGGGCTTTGTTCGTAGTACAGCTGAACTCGGGCACGCATCATCTGGTACTCGGGACTGTCGCTCTGACCGCCTTTCTCCAGTTGCTCTGCCCGATTGCGCGAGTCAGAGATACGCGACTGGGTAACCGGGTGGGTCAATAGAAATTCCGGCGGCTTGCGGCTGAAACGGCTCATTTGAGAGAGACGTTCAAACATGTCGGGCATCGCCTCAGGATCGTAACCAGCACGCTCCAGGTTTATCAGACCGATTCTGTCTGCTTCCTGCTCGTTTTGTCGGGAGAAGCGCCGCTGTTCCTGTATGGCTGCCGCCTGAGTGGATGCCAACGCAGCTATGCCCGCGTCACCACCACCAGCTGCCGCCAGAATGACACCGGCCAGCATGGCGGTCATCATGGGTATTCGCATGCGCTCTTGCTGCTGCAGGTTGCGGGCGAAATGACGTTGCGAGAGGTGAGCCAATTCGTGGGCCATGACAGAAGCGAACTCGGCCTCGGTGTAGGCATTGAGAAACAGTCCGCCATTCACGCCGACTACGCCGCCAGGGGCGGCAAAGGCATTCAGTTGCGGACTTTCAATCAGGACAAATGCCAGGCGTCGGTCGGACAACTGGCTGGTTTCTACAAGACTGTATACATGACGCTCGATAAAATCCTTCAGCAAAGGATCGTCCATGGTAGGGACGGCGCCGCGCAGCATTGAAAGCCAGGCCCGACCCAACTGGTACTCCTGCTGAGAAGACATGATAGACGAGCTGGTATCTCCCAGGGACGGCAGGTTGAACTCTGTGGCGCCAACCGGTGAGGCAAGGCTGACTAACAGCCCGAGGGCCAGCCCTTTCAAACCTGTGTGTAATCGCCCGATAGGTAGCGCTGTGATGCTATGCATGGTTACCTGCGTATCCAGTGGGATAAGGTTATCTGCCATCAACCCCCGAGGGGTTATACTGTAGCACTAGTTGATCAGGAGCCCTCGCATGGCTGAAGTCCCCATCACGTTTACCGCCGATCAGACACTCGATGCCCGAGGATTGAGCTGTCCATTGCCCTTGCTCAAAGCAAAGCAGGCGCTCAACAGACTGGCTGGCGGCCAGATTCTTCTGGTGTTGGCAACCGATGCTGGGTCGCAACGGGATTTCAAACGATTCTGCGAGCTTGCCGGACACGAATTACTCGATTCATCCATTCAGGACAACGAATTTCATTATTGGTTGCGCAAGGAGTGAGATCAACAGGCATGATCAAGGTATTCCGTAACTGGGTGCATCGTTATTTTTCCGACGAGGAAGCAGTCGTTCTAGCGGTACTGCTCGCGTTGGGTTTCGCGATTATTATCACCTTCGGCGACAGTATTGCTCCGCTGCTGACAGGGGTTGTGCTCGCCTATCTATTGCAGGGAATGGTGACCCGGCTTGAGAAATGGGGTGTGCACCAGACCATTGCTGTATGGCTGGTGTTTTTGCTGTTTCTTGGCGCGCTGGCAGCACTGTTCGGCATCATCGTGCCGCTGGTGTGGCGGCAGGTAATCAATCTGTTCAACGAGTTGCCGCGTATGCTGGTCGAGTGGCAGGCGCAATTGGCGCACTTGCCAGAACAATATCCTGCGCTGGTCTCCTCAGGCCAAATTGAACGCATAGTGGCGTCGATCAATGGTGAGCTCGGTCAGTTCGGGCAATGGGTGCTGTCCCAATCTCTGGCAGGCTTGCCCATGCTCCTTACCATTCTCGTATACCTGGTATTGGTGCCGATTCTGGTTTTCTTTTTTCTGATGGATAGCGACAAGATCATTGCCTGGCTGGTAGGGCGGCTGCCCCGTGATCGGCGGTTGATGAACGAAGTCTGGACCGAGATGAATCAGCAGATTGGTAACTATATTCGTGGCAAGGCAGTGGAAATACTGATCGTTGGTGCGGTCAGTTATGTCTCCTTCGCTGTTCTGGGTCTCAATTACGCTGCACTGATGGCAGTCATGGTCGGATTGTCTGTCCTGGTTCCTTACATAGGTGCCACCATCGCGACAATTCCCATCGCCCTGATCGGACTCTTCCAGTGGGGGTTGGGTAACGAGTTCATGGTGCTGATGATTGTCTATGCAGTGATTCAGGCCCTTGACGGCAACGTCCTGGTACCGGTTCTGTTTTCCGAAGCAGTCAATCTGCATCCCGTCGCCATCATTGCGGCGGTACTGATTTTTGGCGGGCTGTGGGGGTTCTGGGGAATATTCTTTGCCATTCCGCTGGCCACCTTGTTCAAGGCTGTCCTCAACGCATGGCCGGGGACGCATGAACAGGACCCGGAGCCGCAACCCGCGGAGGTGGTTGAGGCTCCCTGATAATCGAGAGTGCTAAAGAGACCGGGCTGCAGCCAATACCTCTGATACGTGGCCCTTTACCTTCACCTTCCGCCATTCCCCTCGCAGCACGCCCTGGGCATCAACCAGGAAAGTGCTGCGCTCTATACCCTCATACTCCTTGCCATACATCTGCTTCATCTTGATTACGTCGAACAGCTGGCAGAGCGAATCGTCCGCGTCACTAATCAGCTCGAAGGGAAAGCCTTGTTTGCTGCGAAAGTTTTCGTGGGTGCGCAGGCTGTCACGTGATACACCGAACACCCGCGTATTGGCCGCAATAAAATCGTCGTGGCAATCCCGAAAATCCTGGCCTTCGGTAGTGCAGCCCGGCGTATTGTCCTTGGGATAAAAATACAGCACGTAATGCTGGCCACTGAGCTGCTCTGAGTCGACTGTTACGCTGCTGGTAGCCTGGGCGGTAAACGCAGGTACGGGTTGGTCCAGTTCAATGGTCATGCCGGTTTTTTCCTTTCGCGTTGGGTTTCAGGTTCGGGCAAAGGTTCGGTGTTCAGTGTACTGGTCGCCAGGGCTCGATGACCGCGTCCAGATTGAGTTCGTCACAAAAATCCAGAAATTGTTCACGCAGCCAGCTAAGTTGCGTTTTTGCCGGTATGGCGATGGTCAGCGTCATGTTCAGCATGGCGGTACCTGTGTGCTGCGCCATGTAGGTAAAGCTGAACAGTTCCTCAATGTCGATTTCCAGTTGTTGGAAAAAAGCGCACAGCTCTCCGCATAATTCTGGCCGCTGTGCCGCGGTGACAAACACGTTGTACGGCAGCGCCTGGGGCCTTTCGTCCAGTGTGGTGCTCCGGCTCATCGAAAGGGTGAATTGCTCACGACGGGCCACTGTGTGCAGCAACGTCTCCAGGCGTGCCAGCGCATCCCAGTTCCCGCTGACCTGTAGTAGCAGGGCAGAGCAGGTACCGTGTCTGCTCATGCGACTGCTGACGATCAAACAACGCTGCTCCATGCATAACCGAGTAAAGGTGGTGACCAATGTGGTGGTTTGCCCGCCCAGGGCACTGATAACCAGGAACTGTTCCTTCTGTGGTGCTGGGGTCGACATGGTGTTCCTCAAAAGCTGATGTGCGGCTTGCGGTGCAGGTTATGGCAAGACGTCAGAAGCATTATTGTCGCCCTCTATGCCCCTGGGATCAATGTCAACGTGCTGAGGACGACTTGCCGCGAGCAGGACCGCGCAGACATCTTGCAAGGCTCTGTTGGGCGGCGATTTGTGTGTGGCTTCCCTTGTGCTGACAGCACGGCGAAAGTACCATTGCGGGTCAATGTTTCAACTGGAGCAGTTGCATGATTTCAGGCAGCCTGGTGGCGCTGGCAACACCGATGGATTCACGGGGCGGGCTTGACTGGCAGGCTCTGGAGCGCCTGATTGATTTTCACCTCGATCAAGGCACCGACGGTATTGTGGCCGTTGGCACTACCGGCGAGTCGGCGACTCTGGACATGGCCGAGCACAAAGAAGCAATCCGGCGCGTGGTTGACCAGGTGGCCGGGCGTATTCCGGTCATTGCGGGTACAGGTGCCAACTCTACCCGCGAAGCTGTTGAGCTCACAGAAGCGGCCCGCAGTGTAGGCGCCGATGCCTGCCTGCTCGTGACGCCGTACTATAACAAGCCCACCCAGGAAGGCTTGTATCAGCATTTTCGCTTCATTGCAGAAGCAGTGGCAGTTCCTCAGATTCTCTACAACGTCCCGGGTAGAACTGCCTGTGACATGTTGCCGGAAACCGTGGAGCGTCTGGCCGACATAAGTAATATTATCGGCATCAAGGAAGCGACAGGGGACCTCCAGCGGGCGCGCGAACTGATTGATCGCGTTGCTGATCGCATGGCGGTTTACTCTGGCGACGATCCTACTGCGGCGGAACTTATTCTGATGGGCGGCAAGGGTAACGTCTCCGTCACCGCGAATGTGGCGCCCAAGGCAATGCATGAGTTGTGCAAGGCTGCGCTTGAAGGCAATGCTGATCTTGCGCGTCAGATGAACGAATCTCTCATGCCTCTGCACAAGGCCATGTTCGTTGAATCCAATCCGATTCCAGTGAAGTGGGCACTCCATGAGATGGGTATGATGGCTGACTCGCTGCGGTTACCGCTGACTTCGCTCAGTCCTCGCTTCCACGAATCGGTACGTGCTGCCCTTCGCGAATGCGGCATCCTGTGAAATCGCCTCGAACCATGTATACCAAGGAATTGTTTATGAAGCCTGTACTGGGTGCTTTAACGCTCGCGCTGCTTGCTGGTCTGGGCGGCTGTGGTTATCTCGCTGGTGAGGATGGCTATTTCCGGGATCGTGGATCGGACTACCAGGGTGTTGTTATCGAGCCAAGAATTGATATTCCGGCGGGCGTGAACAGCAAGCCACTGGGCGACCTGCTGCCAGTGCCCGGGCAGGTACAAGCTCAGGAGACCAGCGAGAAGTTCGAAGTACCCCGTCCCCAGCCGATGTTGGTCAGCGCTGATGCGGCCGAGTTTTCCCTGCAACAGAATGGGTCCATTCGATGGGTACAGGCACAACGCAGCGCCGCCGAAGTTTGGCCTCTAGTGCGCCAGTTCTGGAATGATTATCAGGTCCCAGTGGCAAGCGAGACCCCGAGTCTTGGGCAATTGCAGAGCGATTGGGTTGCCTTTGACCTGCAGGCGGACAATCCGCTGCTGCGCCGCATTCTCCCTGCCATCGGCGAGGGCCGCAGAATCGAGGGCCAGGAACACCGTTTTCGTATGCGGGTCGAGCCGGGTGTGGAAGGCGCAAACAGCGAGATTTACATAACCCAGATGTCGCGCAGCCAGGGCGGTACGCTTAGCGATTGGCCGACAAACTCGGATAACGCCAATCTCGAAAGAGCCGTGCTGGCGGAAATCGAGACCTATCTGAACCAATCCAGCAGCGGTGCTTCAATTACTTCGCTGGTGGCTGCCCAGGCAGGTCCACGGGCAGTACTTGCACGTGATGGCGCAGGCAATCCGGTTTTAACCCTGCAAAGCGATTTCAATCGAGCCTGGGCGGCTATCGGGCAGGCACTCAGCCAGGCGGATATCCGCATAGCCGACCTGAATCGCAGTTCGGGTGTTTACTACATCGATCTTGCCCAGGCTGCCAGCAATCAGGAAGAGCCTGGTTTCTTCGGTCGGCTCTTCGGTCGGGACGAGGCTTCTGAAGACGACAGAGCGCAGCGCACCGAGGTTCGCTTGACTGCTGTTGGTGGCACCGTGCAGGTCACAGTGGATGAGACCATCAACACCGCTGCAGATCCAAGGGTTGCAACCGATGTGCTCGAGCGCATCCAGATGAACCTGAACTGATCAAGCGGGTATAACCTATGCGGTATTGCTCGCTGGGCAGTGGCAGTCGTGGCAACGCCACGGTTGTCGAGTCCGGTCAGACTCGTCTGTTGATTGACTGCGGTTTCAGTCTGCGTGCGACAGAAAAACGGCTGGCCCAGGTTGGTTTGAGTGCGCGGCAACTGAGCGCGATCCTAGTCACGCACGAGCATTCCGATCATGTAAAGGGCGTCGAGGCGCTGGCCAGGCGTTACCAGTTGCCGGTTTACATGACCCACGGCACCTTGCATGCGTTACGCGAATTTCAGGCGCCAGTTGAAGTCGTGCAGCTGAATCGGGGTTTTACCATTGGTGAGCTGCATGTTGAGCCGGTGGCTGTACCCCATGATGCGCGTGAGCCGTGTCAGTTCATCTTCGACAGTGGGCAGTACCGGTTCGGCATTCTGACGGATACCGGCATGATCACCCCCTGGATTATTGAACGCTACAGAGGATTGGACGGGCTGTTTCTTGAAGCCAACTACGATCCGCACATGTTGGCCAACGGACCCTATCCGCCCAGTTTACGTGCCAGAGTGGCAGGTGATCTGGGGCATTTGAGTAATCAGCAGGCTGCCGGGCTCCTGACGGCAATGGATCGCTCCGTACTACGGCATGTGGCGATTGCGCACATCAGCGAGAAAAATAACCGGCCGGATCTGGCGCTGGACGAATTGCATGGCGCTTTAGCCGGATGGTCAGGTGAGTTGCACCTGGCCGAACAGAACCAGGGGCTGCCCTGGCAGAATATAACGGGCATGACCCAACCACTTTTTGCGCACAGCGGGAGCCGATAATGGAAAAACGCACAGAACTCTATCGCGGCAAGGCCAAATCGGTATTCACTACCGACGATCCGGATCGCTTGATCCTGCTGTTTCGCAACGACACTTCTGCTTTTGACGGAAAAAAGATCGAACAGCTTGAGCGCAAGGGTATGGTCAACAACCGGTTTAATGCCTTCATTATGCAAAAGCTTGAAGCGGCCGGTATTCCTACTCAGTTTGATGCGTTGCTTTCCGACACGGAAGTGTTGGTGAAGAAGCTGGACATGATTCCGGTCGAATGCGTAGTGCGTAATCATGCTGCCGGAAGCCTGGTTAAGCGTCTCGGCATCGAAGAAGGCAAGGCGCTAACGCCGCCCACCTTCGAACTCTTCCTCAAGGATGATGCCAAGGGCGACCCCTTCATCAATGAATCCCATGTGGTGACGTTTGGCTGGGCTACCGCAGAGCAGCTCAAGCGGATGCAGGAGCTCACACTTCAGGTCAACAGTATCCTGAGTCGGCTGTTCGATGAGGCCGGTCTGATCCTGGTGGACTTCAAGCTTGAGTTTGGCGTGTTCAAGGGTGAGATCGTGTTGGGCGACGAATTTAGCCCGGATGGTTGCCGCCTGTGGGACAAGGCCACCGGCAAGAAAATGGACAAGGACCGGTTTCGTCAGGGCCTCGGTGGTGTTATCGAGGCCTATGAAGAAGTGGCCCAGCGTCTTGGCGTCCCTCTGAGCTAACCCCTACCGCCGCATCAGTCAAAGCTGTTATGATGCGCGCCGACTTAGGAGAGTTGCCGGAGTGGTCGAACGGGACGGATTCGAAATCCGTTGAACTGGCAACAGTTCCCAGGGTTCGAATCCCTGACTCTCCGCCAGATACAAGCATATAGGCCCCGTATATCGGGGCCTTGTTGTTTGTATGAATTTCTGTTCCCCCACTTGATCCCCCACAAGGTTTTTTTGGCTAAATCTCAAGTTGATGTCGGGGGTATGAAATCCAAACTCAAGACGTTGTGGTCAGGGAAATAGTTGCTACCGCGCTGCTCACTAGCCTCATTTCTGACAGATCATTTTGATAGGCGGCATTCAGGCGAGGTGTAAACAGCTCGGATGGGAAGGTTGCGTTAATGCGGCTTATACGCTCAGCGGGGTTCTTGAGGCGCATTGAGCGCTGGGCCGAGCGGAAGGCGATCGAGTGGTTAGTGTTTGAAGTGGTGGTTAAGGTTGTGATGGTTCGGGTCTCGCGATAACTGTTAAAGCTTTTCATTAGACGGAAATAGACAGAAATTCTTTATGAACCGATAATCAGTTACACGAGCGTAGCGTACCTACAGATCGTCTATGACGGCCCGCCCTTGTTCCCGATTAAATCGAGGTGAGAGACATTACTCCCGCTCTTCTGGCTCTCGGCGATCTATGGTCAATATAGGCGTCTGCTGCTGGACACCCCGACAATGAAGTCGGCTTATAAAACAAGGGAAAGCATTTTAAGTGACTATTAATATTGCTATATCAACCTACGAAGGCGTGGTACTTGGCTGCGACAGCCTATCTAGCAGGACGGCTCTTGCCGTAATGCCATTTTCTAATGGAGACAGTTTTGCTAAGGATCTCGCGGGCAACGACATAATTGATGCTCAAGGCAATAAAGTTTTTTCCGCATCCGAGCTGCGCCACGTTGTGACTGACGTATTCACCGGCGCTCAAAAAATGTTTCTTGTTTTTGAGGATGACGAATGCTCCGTAGCGGGGGTTACAGCCGGGATGGCTACAATGAACGGCCTAACTATCGCCGGTCACGCCGGCAATTTCCGCAGGGAAACGTGTGCCAACGATAAAGGTTTCTCGTCTGTGAGAGAGGCCGTAGGCTCGTTTGCCGATCACATGAGGGCAGAGTGGGAGGCATCTGTCAGCTTCTCTACGGCTGGAGAAGAGCAGCGCCAACATTTCCCAGACCTGCAGTTCATAATTGGTGGTTACTCATCAGAGGAACAGGGAAGCCCTCTCTACAAAGTTTCCATTAAAGAAAATACCAGGGTAAGGCAATTTGAGGATGGGTCTGGCACCGGCGCTTGCTGGGCGGGCCAAGCGGACTTTGTAGAGCGTCTTTTAATGGGAATTGACAGCCGGCTTCAAAGAGCTATCTTTAGAAAGGTAGGGGACGATTTGACTACGCAAGCTCAACAGATTGCGAAATCGGTTTTGGACCAACTGAACGGCGCCGGAATTGCAGTTCCGGGCACTTTTCCGATTAGCCTGCCCCAGGTAGGTGTAGATCTGCCTATCTACGACTACGTAACCACCGTTGACTTTGCGAACCTTCCAACGCAATATGCTGTCGAATTGGTAGAGTTATTGGTAAATCTGCAGTCTGGAATGCAGCGTTTCGAAACCGGCATCGCTACCGTTGGCGGTCGAACACATGTCGGAGTTATAAAGCGTGGAGAGAAATTTGCCATGCTAAACGAACCAAGTCTCGTTCATTCTCACGTAGGGTATTCTCATGATCACTGAATATCGTGAAACATCCGGACAAGTCAGCGGCAAGGCTTCCAAGTCTGCCGACAAGGGTTTTTACGCCGAAATCGGCGGGAGCATCCGTTCATCGCAAGATCGGAATTTAAGCAAAGATGCCTACGAAGCTTCGCGACCCCAAGTCCGTGAAGTATCAGCTGTTTTTGCTAATGGTACTTTAGTGTTTGCCTGAAATTCCTTTAGACTCTAAAGCCCGCCAAGCGCGGGCTTTTTTGTGGTCTCACGGTCAGCGCAAGCTTTGGTTCTAACTCCTGAATAGAGGCCTTTTGGTCTCGCCATCGATCCTTCATTGCGCTGAATTTTTTGGGTATCTAAACAAAACATGAATTTTGTGGATACAAGTATTTGGCTCTCCCCGTCGTTCGGGTTGGTCTTCGCCGGAAGTTTTAACCCACCCACTCTCCTGACCTCTTGCAACGCTTCTGCCGTTCAGAAAGTAGAAAAATTGTGCGGGTTTATGATGGGGAAGTTATGGAAGCGGTTTCCACCAGAAAAGCGTCAGAGTTTTAGCCCACCCCTGCCATTCTCGTGATCCGCGATCATTCGGTGACACTAGGAAGCAACAACCGGCTGCCGGCGCAGGATCGTATCTAGGGAAGCACCGGGACTCGAATTACCCGCAATGGCCGGGGTTAGGGAAAGGACCCAATGGGCGGGGTGTTGCGGGTTGCATGGGGTTGTTTCGCAAATAGGGGCGGCGATCCGTTTAGGGGTTTCGAAAGGTTAACTTTTGACAACCTCTCATGGGGTTAGCCTCTTGCCCCTCGGGCCAGTCGATAGGCCGCCATGTAATCGACAACGGCCAGATAGATATAAGTCACGACGTTTGCACGGTGTGCCGGCTCTAGTCTTGGCGCCACACGTAAGGCCGCGCAGGGCGTCAGGATAGGACGCGGACTCCGGTGGTGGGCGGCAGTAGCCACTTTCAGCCCATTCTTGATGGCGGGTTTGATTGGCTAGATGGTATTTACGCCATAGCTTTCGCAGAGCATCCGAGCCGTTCATTGCATCGCCATCTGGTATAGCGCCAGCAAGTCTAAGCCGGTCGGGCAGTAGCGGGCCGCAGGCGGGTAGCATTTATTGCAGTTGCCTACCGCATGGTTGTGGAAGGCGTCACGTCCTGCTATCCACTCCGGTGCTCTTCGCTTGTTGGTGCTGTTCTCCCGCTTAGGGGTGTTTCCTTTGTTAACCTTGGTCGGTACGCATTCGGTACGCACCTCCCGAGCGTAGGGTGCTCGTACCTCGTCTCGTACTAGATTAACCTTTTGCCATGCTGGGCTAGTTTCGATCAGTAGGGCCGCAAAACGTGGGTGCTTTTGGTACTGCTCCGCCAGGTCGTCCAAGTCAATTAATCCATGCTCTAACAGCGTGCCGGCATTGGTGTTTAGTAGGGCGGCCACACGATCCAGCCAGCCGTGTTGCTGCTGGCGTAGATGCTCGATGATTTGGGCTTTGCCTTCGCGTAGCTGGATCAGTAATTCGGGCGACGGTTGCTTACGGGCGCTCCAGGCTAAACTTTCACCATTCAGCGCCAGTATGATGCCCGCCGTGTTTGCTTGCTCGATGAGGACGGCGGCGTTCATAGTTCGCCACCATAGCGCTGGGTGTCTGCGGATAGTTGAAGTTGCGGAAGCTGCGGAAGCTGCGGATTTTGCGGAAGGCCCCGTGTTTGCTTGGTTTTGGGTTGCGGGAAATCTGAGGGGATTTGCGGAAAATCTGCGGATTGCGGATATGCGGGGTGCTCAGGCTTCCGGCTTTCCGCAACTATTCGCAGTTCATCCGCAACTGGTAAGGCATGTCGTTGCTGGCTCTCCGCAGTTTCCGCAGTTTCCGCACAAGGATTGATTCTGAATTGCTCGCCGTTGGTGGTCAGTATGTGCTTGTGTTCCACCAGCACAGTCAATACCGCGTCACGCTTTTTGGCGGGTCGAATCGCAGGGGGCCAAGACTTACCAGCCTTTGCTTTATTGAACGTCTGCCAGTTATCCACTCGCGCGGGGTGGAGCATCCAGCTCATGACATAGGCTGCATTTTTCAGCAGGGGGCTGGCACCCCCTACCTCCGTATAACGTAGCCACTCCGATAATGAATAACTTACCAGCAGGCAAGCACGGTGCAAGCAGTCTCCGTTGATTTGCTCCAGCCCTTCAAAGCATCCCAGCACCGCAGCCAGGCGCAGCGCTTGTTCTGCACCACGGTTGGCAAAGGGCTTGATCCCGGCGTAGTTACCCAGCGGTCCTAGTTCAGATTCAATATCGTTCTTTAAGTCGGTCCAGCGGCGTATTGCAGCAGCGTCTAGATCCAATAAAGGCGGTGTTACTTCGTTGGTTTCCGGGTCGATATATTCAGGGCTAGCGGCTATCTCTTTGCAGCGTGCCCAGTAGCGTTGCACGCGTGCATCGCAATAGGCGCTGCGGCTTAATGACTCCACGGTGATGAATCGCGTTCCTGCCAGGCTATCCGGTGCGGCAAACAGAAAGCGCGCTAGGAAGCCTTGGCCGGTCAGTAGTGGATTACTCAGGGCTTCGGCCACCGCTATAGGCTGGGCCAGCAGGTGAATGCTTAGGCGGCGGTTATAAGCTACGCCAGAGCCCTCCGCATTGCCGCGTGAACGGGTGCGCTCGAAGTGTCCAGCATCAAACGCTTTTGTTAGTCCTCCCAGTGTTGCGGCCACGGTGTCTGCCTTGAGTGATGAGCCCCCAAGCATTTGCCCGCCTTCGTCAGTGTCCCAGCTTGCGGCAGCCTTGCCTCGGATAAAGTCACCGGCCAGTGGCTCGAACGTCGCATCACTGTATTGGGTGCGTGGGTCCTCCGGCAGCGGGTTGGCTTCCATAAACTCCTCTCGAGCTTTGCCCTTGAGTTGCCGTGCTTGAATGCTGATCTCCTCGCATTTTTGCCGGTGCAGGTTGCGGGCCTCCCGCTCGGCCTCGTCAATCGTTTTGAATGCCAGACGGCGTGCGCTTGACTTCCCCTCACCAGACCCAAAAAGTGTCAGCATGAATAGCGCGCATGGTGCGCCTGCCGGGTTGCCTCCCGGGTGCCATGCATTGACACGGGTTTGCGCCAAGTGCGCAGCAGCGCCAATAGCGCATTGCCCCGCGATAGCAAACGGCACTTGCTCCAGCTCGGCAATGGCTTGGACGGCTTCTCGCATCAGCACCGGCAATGCCTCTAGCGGGTAGGGCGTAGGCGTTGCGGTGTCAGGCAGCAGGGGCATGGGCTTGGAGTAGGTTGGCTCAGGTATCAGCGTCATTGCTTGCCCTCCTGCCATTGGCGCAGGTCGTTGAAGTCTGTCAGGGTCGATGGTTCATCACCGCACCAGGGCGGTAGAATCAGCCCACAGCCCAAGGTCGCGGCAGTGGTGATAGCAGCCCGCTTGCCGGGGTTGCCTTCGGTCTGGCGGTCGTCGTCTCCAGCAACGATAAGCAAGGCGTCGGGGTGGCTGTGGGTCAGTTGTCGCCCGACGGCTAACAGGTTGCCCGCGTTCATCGCACATGCGACCGGGTGGCCGGTGCTCTCGTGCAGCGTCGCGCCCGTTGCCCAGCCTTCGCACAGATACAGCGGTTGGCCTGCCTGTATCAGCCCCAGCGGGCTACAGCAGCCTTTTACGCGGCCACAAGACAGAAAGCGCTTGCTGCCGTCGGGGTATATGCGTTGCACGTTTACCAGTTCGCCGCTGCGGGTTAGTGGCACCAGAAGAGCATCACCCAACTGGCGCAGGGTGTGCGGTCGGCATCCCTTGGCGGCTAGGTAGGGGTGATCGGGGTCAGCGCGGCGGGCATCACGCCAGAGCCTGCAGGCATACTCGGCAGCAGCTTGTTGGCGCTGGCGTTGGTCGGCCTCCCGTTGTCGTCGAGCCTGTTCCATTTGAAGGCGCAGGTGTTCGGCTTCTTTTAGGTCGGCAGGCTCCCGGCTGGTCCCGGTGTGGCAGTCGCCAGCTTTCCAGCTACCAAAGGCCCAGGATGCAATGCAGCCAGCGTGCAGGACGTACCAGCCGTTATTGCTGCCGGGGCGATCACCAGGCACGGTAAAGCGGTGAATGCTGCCGTCTTCCACCGGGTTAATATCTATCTGCCCATAGACCGATTGCAGGGCATCGCGGAACGCGCTCAGGTAGTCCATAGCATCACCTCCAGCGCCAGCAACAAAATCAGATCCGGGCCAGCAGATTGCAGCGTCAGCATTAAGTGCCGACCGTTCAGCAGGCAAGCCGATAGCGTCACCGCTGTTTTGCAGTGTTGGTTGCTTCTCATGGGTTACGCCTCCGACTGGCTTAGGTAATACAGCGCTACGCCGTCATGCTTGCGCCCGTGCTGGTCGGTCTTGGTGATGCGTTGGGTTTTGATGTTGTGGCCGGCGTTGCGCAGTTCCTTGATGCGTGCGGCGGGCATCATCAAGTTCATCTCGTCGCGGGCGGTGAAGGTGTCTACAGGCGCCAGGCGCAGGCGCTCTAATAGACGCGTACGTTGAGCGCTGGCACTGGTATTATTGGGGTTGTGTGTTTTGGGGCTGGCCTTCGGGTCGGCCTTTTTCTTGTTTATCATTTAGGCCACCTCACCCAACTGCTTGGTAATCCATGCCTCAACTTCCAGGCTATCCCAGCCGACCGCGCGCGGCCCAATACGCCGTGCCTGTGGAAAGGTGCCATTCTTCATGAAGCTGTAGATGCTTGCTCGCTTATAGCCTGTTTTATCGATAACTTCTGGCAGGCGCATTATGTAGCGTGTGCTGATCATTTGATCACCCCTGTTCTCTTGGCGACCTGAGCTGAAATCCACAGGCTTATTTCTGACTCTAACCAGGCGGTGGATTTTTCTCCTATGCGTACTTGTTTGGGGAAGCTACCAGCGGCTATGCCGCGGTAGACGGTTGATCGAGAGAGCGTGGTGCGAGCGAGTACCTCTGGGAGCCTAATCAACCGTTGTTCTGATCTGGTGGTTTGCTTTGCCATGTCCTGTGCCTCCTTGGGGCTTGTTGAGAACATGTTGGGATGATCGCTAAGTCGCGGACTGCTTTCATTGCAATTGCAAAAACCGGTTTTGCGATTGCAAAAACTTAAGCTTGACTATGTGTGTGGAGGATGACAAAAGCTTCATTCGGAACGATATTTAGCGTAGGAACTGGGAGTCCATAATAGATATTAGTCTGGATGCTGGAAGCTACTAAAAATAAGGCTTATAATGTGATTTAATGTCAGAAAATATCCATGTTTATTCTGACGTAATTGGAGTCAGCTATGTCTGTCGCAGAGTCTATCTCGAACCGTATTAAGCACATGCCCAAGGGTAAGCCATTTGCAGGCGCGGTTTTCGCGCAGGTTGGCTCCCGTGCCTCGGTAGACAAAGCGCTGTCCCGCATGGTGCTCAGTGGTTCCCTAGAGCGCGTTGCTCGCGGTGTCTATATGCGTCCCAAGCAGAGTGAGTACACTGGTAAGAAGGTTCGAGCTAGTCCTATTGCTGTAATGGAAGTGGTCGCCAGAGCAAGAGGTGAGACTATCCAGGTTCATGGCGTAGAAGCTGCTCGCCGGCTGGGACTAAGCACTCAGATGCAGGTTCTGCCTACTTACTACACCAGCGGATCGACGCGTGAAATCAAGATCGGTAGCGCGGTGGTTCGGTTGCGTCATGCGTCTCAGCAACGACTTCAGCAAGCTGGAACCCAGGTAGGGGTGGCCCTGACTGCGCTACTATATCTCGGGAAAGAGGGGTTGAATGAGCAGGTCATAAGTAAGATCGCCAGCTCGCTCAGCATCGAGGAACTCAATAAGCTCATGGCCTGCAAGATGCCTGAGTGGATGCGGTCGGCATTGGCCGGTTCCGCTAAGGAATATGTGTGCCAAGGTCGTACTTCGAAATACCCCAGGCTGGTCAGCGTGAAATCCTAGATGAGGCTTTCAACGAGACTGGTCGCTCGCCAAGCGTCATTGAGAAGGACATTTGGCTGACACTGGTACTCCAGCTTCTTTTTTCAATGCCAGGTCGAAAGGATATGGCTTTTAAGGGAGGCACTAGCCTTTCGAAGGTTCATGGCGTGATAAAGCGTTTCTCCGAGGACGTGGACATTACAGTTGATTTCAGAGGGCTGGGCTGCGAGCAAAGCATTTCTGAGCTGCTACAGCTCTCCGGTGGAAAGCGTCGAAAGATAAGTAATGCCCTAATCGCAGAAGTGGGTCGTTACGCTCGTGAGGCCGTATTGCCCTATCTGAACGACCAGTTACAAAACTACGGATGCGCTACGGAATGCCAGCTTTCCGTGAGCGATGACGGTGAGTCGATCCATATCAACTACCCAGCGATTGCCGCCGAGGCAAAAGGCTATTTGCGTGATCACGTGCTGGTGGAGTTCGGTGGTCGAAACATCATCGAACCGAATGCAGTCCACTCGATTCAGCCGGACATTGCCGAGCAATTCGAAGGCATTGCTTTCCCAAAAGCTGAGCAGGTAGTGGTTCTCTCGCCGGCCAGAACCTTCTGGGAGAAGGTCACGCTTATTCATGCGCAGTGCAATAAGCCTATTCCTGAGGGCAAGGACCGCATCTCACGGCATTGGTACGACTTAGCAATGCTCCTACAGCATGACGTGGGCGCGACCGCCAAGAACGATCTCGAATTGCTAAATGACGTGATTGCGCTCAAGTCCGTCTTCTACAACAGCGGCACAGCACACTATGAGCGTTGCGTTACTGGCGAGCTGAACTTAATTCCTGATAAGGACAACTTAGCCCGGCTGAAGGCTGACTATAACGCCATGGAGAGCTCAGGCATGCTGAACGGACATTTATATCCGTTGGGGAGCATCATGGCTGACCTCGCTGCGTTCCAAGAACAGGTCAACCAGCTGGCGCAGGGCAGGCGTTAGCTAGAGCCGCTTGGAGGGTGAAACGAGAGGCTATATTAATCCGGCCCGTATTGGTCAGATTTATTAGGCAGTTGTCGGCCAGGAACCGAAGGCCAGAACTGCCTGGGAAGCTGAGGCCGATTCAGACAGTAAGTAAAAAGTTCGAGCATGGCGGCAGGTATAGCTTAATGAACGCAGGGAGGCTTTTTCAGCCATGGGCACTACAGCAGTAGAATTTGAAGATGATGGGAAACAACTTATTCTTGTGTACCGCCCGCACGACGGGACAGGTTGGGCTCTGAAGAAGCTTCAGGAAAAGGGTGAGATTGTAATCAAACGGACCTTCCATCTCTTTGAAGAACATCTCATCGCGCATGATCAGTTGCCCTTTGAAGATAGTGCTTTCATCGATGCCGGCTTAGGGAGTCCGAGCGATCTTGACGATCAGTGGATGGCATTCGAGATCGGCAGTCGTGATGGTGACTATTTTCGTCTCAACTCCGTGGTTCTGGGTATCGATGTACCAGTTCTCCTCTCGAAAGATGCTCCGTTGACATGGCGGTGGTTCAGTACTCATCGTCCTGTCTCTATATTGGCTGTGATTGCTAAACTGAAACCTAGCCGCATCGTCATTGGTGGAACTGAACTAGATGCCATTCCTATCTTCGAGTACGAGAAACTTATAGATCAATTTCCCACTCCTTACGAAATTGAACGTTATGTTCAAGCGAGGGTTAGCGGGGTCGTCAGGGAGTACTCGGACGCTAAGCTAGATGCAGAAGCCCAGCTCAACGCCTACGTAAACAAGCGTGCACAGGCTAAAGGGAAGGATTTGTTCAAACACGTGCGCCAGGTGGAGATTGCTAAATATGAGTTTCTACTTAGTCAATTGCAACAAATGCTTGATAGCGAAGATGGCTATTCTGAAGCGGCTTGGCAAAAAGAGATCCTTCAGATCGTCTGTCTCATAAATCCCAAATATATCGCAGCCTTTGCGGAAATCGAGATTCCAGATACCGATAACCACACTAAGCGATTCCTCGACTTTCTCCTGGTTGATGCATCTGGGAACGTAGATGTAATCGAGATAAAACGGCCGTTCGCCAAAGGGCTAGTCACCTCAGGGACCTATCGAGACAACCACATCGCTTCGAGGGACCTATCTGGCACTGTGATGCAGATTGAGAAATACCTCCGCCATCTCAATCGTTGGGGGCCAGCGGGCGAGGCTGCACTGCGGAAGAAAATTGGTGACAAACTGCCCCCTGGTTTTCAGATCAAGATTACGAACCCTTGTGGCCTGATAATCATGGGACGGGAGAAAGGCCTTACACACGCTCAACTGCGTGACCTCGAAGTGACTCGCCGGCACTACAAGCACATCGCAGACATCGTCACCTATGACGAACTGCTACGAAGGCTAAGATTTATTTTGGAACAGCTTCAAGCAGAAGTTAAGTAGAGCAGGGTGTGGATGGGCTTGATCCTAGTGAAAAGTTGAATCACAACCTAGCATTTGCCTGTCATGACGGGGATTGTAATTAGGGTCGTCCAAGCTGCAGATTAGCAATGAAGGTGATCTGCGGGATGGCCGCCAACCCGGTTTTCAGTGTCACATATTGTGTCAAAACCAGCCAACCTATGGCTTCAAAAGCAGACTGCCTAGTACCTTATGTCTATTCCTCGGCTTCC
The DNA here is from genome assembly GCF_963977355.1 of uncultured Halopseudomonas sp. Lineage (NCBI taxonomy): Bacteria > Pseudomonadati > Pseudomonadota > Gammaproteobacteria > Pseudomonadales > Pseudomonadaceae > Halopseudomonas > uncultured Halopseudomonas sp. Next base: position 60,694 of record NZ_CAXBOV010000027.1, read on the forward strand.
AGTGATGCTTCAGTTTCTGCGCGTTTGGCGGCTGCAAACGTATCGTCGATGTTGCGTTTTCCAACTCCTCGCCAGCGTTGTTTTGAGATCGCATCTGACGCAGTTCCTTGGTTGTGGTGAGGGCGGTTTCTATCGAAGAGCAGTTTTAGAAGTCCTGCAATGACTAGCAGGCAGAGGTTGTTGGTAGCGTCTCTTTCCTTTGCACCTGAAGCTTTTATCCACTTGCTAACGTTAGTGAGGTCTGTACTCAGATGCTGGAATTGCTGTGCTATTTTGGCGGGGGCTTCTTTCAGAGATGTCTCAGTCTTTAGCGCGCGCTCTTCTAATTCTCTAAAGTCGTTTTGCAAATCGTCCAATTTTTCTTCTAAAAGGGTTTGATTCCTGATCGCTTCGTTAGCTTTGATTTTGTACTCAGTTACCGAGTCGAGAGCCCTATGTGTTTTAGCTTTTTCCGAATCAAGTTTAGCTGTTAAGAGGATGCATTGTTTTTCTAGGATGTTGGCCAGTTGTTTTGCTTTTTCAAGTTGCTCGCTGGCGCTTTTTTCGTAAGCATCCGGTCAGCACCGTCTAGCATCTAAAGCGCTAATCAGAACAATAGGT